>NZ_JBGCUL010000007.1:0-45178 GCF_054177685.1 Pseudomonas sp. P5_A2_2 | reverse complement strand
CGGACGCCATCGCGAGCAAGCTCGCTCCCACAGGTTTTGCTTTTGCTGCGGTTAAAAAAAAGGGCCTGGAGATTGATCTCCAGGCCCTCAAAAGGTGAGAGGTGTCTAGTCCCTCGACCTGGTGAGCGGTGCTAAAAATAACGCGTCGGGTTATGCCTTCAGAGGCACCAGACGCGGAGCAATCATGTTTTCCGGGCGCAGGATATCGGCGAGCATGGCTTCGTCGAGCAGACCTTCTTCGCGCACCAGTTCCAGCACGCCGCGGCCGCTTTCAAGGGCGAGGCCGGCGATGCGGGTGGCATTTTTGTAGCCGATGTAAGGGTTCAGCGCGGTGACCAGACCGATCGAGTGCTCGACCAGTTCACGGCAGCGTGCTTCGTTGGCGGTGATGCCGACGATGCAGTGCTCGCGCAGCATGTCCATGGCGCGTTGCAGCAGGCGGATCGAGTCGAAGATCTTGAAGGCGATCAGCGGCTCCATCACGTTCAGTTGCAGCTGGCCGCCTTCAGCCGCGATGGTCAGGGCCAAGTCGTTACCGATGATCTGGAACGCCACCTGGTTGACCGCTTCCGGAATAACCGGGTTGACCTTGCCTGGCATGATCGAACTGCCTGGCTGACGTGCCGGCAGGTTGATCTCGTTGATGCCGGTACGTGGGCCGCTGGACAGCAGGCGCAGGTCGTTGCAAATCTTCGACAGCTTGACCGCGGTACGCTTGAGCATGCCGGAGAACAGCACGAAGGCGCCCATGTCGGAGGTAGCTTCGATCAGGTCGGCGGCCGGAACCAGCGGTTGACCGCTGATCACTGCCAGGCGCTGAACGGCCAGGAGCTGGTAACGCGGGTCGGCGTTGATGCCGGTGCCGATCGCGGTGCCACCCAGGTTCACTTCAGTCAGCAGTTCCGGGGCCAGCGTCTTCAGACGGGCCAGGTCTTCACCCATGGTGGTGGCGAAAGCGCGGAATTCCTGACCCAGGGTCATCGGCACGGCGTCTTGCAGTTGGGTACGACCCATCTTCAGGACGTGGTTGAATTCTTCACCCTTGGCCGCGAACGCCTGAATCAGGCTGTCGAGACTGGCGAGCAGGGCATCGTGACCCAGCAAAAGACCCAGACGGATCGCCGTCGGGTACGCGTCGTTGGTCGACTGCGCCATGTTCACGTCGTCGTTCGGGTGCAGGTACTGGTATTCGCCTTTCTGGTGACCCATGGCCTCCAGCGCGATGTTGGCGATGACTTCGTTGGCATTCATGTTGGTCGAAGTGCCAGCGCCGCCTTGAATCATGTCCACCACGAATTCTTCGTGGAAGTCGCCGCGGATCAGACGTGCACAGGCTTCGCTGATGGCAGCGTGCTTGGCTTCGCTCAGGTGACCCAGCTCACGGTTGGCGTCAGCAGCGGCCTGTTTGACCATGGCCAGGCCGACAACCAGTTTCGGGTAGTGCGAAATCGGAACGCCCGAGAGGCGGAAGTTATTCACCGCTCGCAGGGTCTGAATACCGTAATACGCTTGAGCGGGTACTTCGAGAGCGCCAAGCAGGTCATTTTCTGTGCGGAATGATGCAGCGGAGGACATGATAGAAATCATCTCAATATGGACCCGGTCTGTGCCGGAACGCTGTGAATGCTAGGCCTGTACAAAATTTTGGGCCAATGCTGTTAAACACTAGGCTATGCATATTCGGCATAATGCCCGTGTGACGCCGGCTTGACGGCGAACGTGTGACCTAAATTGGTGCGTGTCCGGGAGGACGTGATGAATCTGGAAAGCAAATGGCTGGAGGACTTCAGTGCCCTGGCCGCCACCCGCAGTTTCTCCCAGGCCGCCGAGCGGCGTTTCGTGACGCAGCCGGCGTTCAGCCGGCGAATCCGCAGCCTGGAGGCGGCGCTGGGGCTGACCCTGGTCAACCGTTCGCGCACGCCGGTGGAGCTGACGGCGGCAGGGCAATTGTTTCTGGTCACCGCGCGAACCGTGGTCGAACAGCTCGGCGAAGTGCTGCGCCATCTGCATCACCTGGAAGGCGGGCAGGGCGAAGTGATGCAGGTCGCTGCCGCGCACTCTCTGGCACTTGGTTTCTTTCCGCGCTGGATCGCGCAGTTGCGCAACGAAGGCCTGAACATCGCCACGCGGCTGGTGGCGACCAACGTGGGCGATGCGGTGCATGCGTTACGCGAAGGCGGTTGCGATCTGATGCTGGCGTTCTACGATCCGGACGCCGCGATGCAGATGGACCCGGAAATCTTCCCCTCGCTGCACCTTGGCCACACCGAGATGCTGCCGGTGTGTGCCGCCGACGCCGACGGCAAACCCCTGTTCGACCTGGAAGGCGAAGGCAGTGTGCCGTTGCTGGCGTACAGCGCCGGTGCGTTTCTCGGCAGGTCGGTGAACATGCTGTTGCGTCAACGGGCGCTGCGTTTCACCACGATCTACGAAACCGCCATGGCTGACAGCCTGAAAAGCATGGCCCTGGAAGGCCTGGGCATCGCCTGGGTGCCGCAACTGAGCGTGCGCGCCGAACTGGCGCGCGGTGAGTTGGTGGTCTGCGGCGGGCCGCAGTGGCATGTGCCGTTGGAGATTCGCCTTTACCGCTGTGCGCTTGTGCGCAAGGCCAATGTGCGGTTGTTGTGGCGCAAGTTGGAAGGTGGTGCAGCGAGCCCGGCTTCGTGAGAATGATTATGGCGACTTTCGCAAGGTAGCTTGAACTTATGGAAAGCGATTGAGATATTCGCGAATATTTTCCCTGTTCTTGTCGCTGAAGCGGTAAACGTTTCCACGTACATGAGAAAACTCATCGGCGAGCATGATTGTGTCGTGCCACCAGCCGTCATAGATCACTTCACTGTCTTCGTGGGTCGCGCCAAGCATATGACCTATTTCATGTGCGGGAATACGATAAGAGGTGATCGATGCAATTGCGCAATGACCTTTGAAAAAGGCATATCCGCCTATGCCCCCCAAGAGTCCGCCCAACTTTTCGTGGATATTCTCTCGGGTCAACAAGAGGATTTTGGTTAAATTCACGTCATGACGATCGCTTGCCAAAATTCCTGCATACCAATTTTTAATCAAGTCTTTCCAGCCATTCAGTGCAGCTACAGCATCCTCATTTTTGTAGTCGTATACTGACATTTCAGGGATGTCGCTCTGACGATGCATATCGATCTGGACGGTGCGTCCCGAGATATATTCAAGTTCGGTTTTAAGCCAGGCAAAATAGTCTGAATATAAACTGTTTTTTTGATGATGTTGAAGGTCGTTGTGGAGGATGATGATGAGGCTGATAGGTTTTTTCATGTTTTTTAACTTCCTGTTCAGTTAGGGGTTTCCTGAGATTTGATAGTTGACGGTGATCGGCACTTCCGGCAAGTTTAAGTTTATTTAAAATTGTTTTAAGTGTACTGAGGTGGTCGCTTCTGCTGCGACTTTTATTAAAGTAAGAAAATGAATAGTTCACGTCATACCTCGGTTTAGCCGGCTGACTCGATAGTCAAGAAATGGGCATTTTCAGACCGCATGACAGATGGTCGCACCGGGGGCTGTTTATCTGCCTCATTACGGTATACTGCGCGGCCTTCGGCCGGTTACGACTGGCCATAATTCGTACAATCAAGCCACGCATTCTGCGTGGCTTGTTGTTTTTTGATGCGCCTGCGGGCGCCCAGAGAGAAGAGGCACGACGATGAGTGCACTGGTTGGCGTGATCATGGGCTCCAAGTCCGATTGGTCCACCCTTAGCCACACCGCCGATATGCTGGAAAAGCTCGGCATCCCCTACGAGGTGAAAGTGGTTTCTGCCCACCGCACCCCGGACCTGCTGTTCCAGTACGCTGAAGAAGCCGAGGCGCGGGGCATCGAGGTGATCATCGCCGGTGCCGGTGGCGCGGCCCACTTGCCAGGCATGTGTGCGGCCAAGACCCATTTGCCGGTGCTGGGCGTACCCGTGCAGTCCGCTATGCTTTCGGGCGTTGATTCGCTGCTCTCCATTGTGCAGATGCCAGCAGGCATTCCGGTTGCCACTCTGGCCATCGGCAAGGCGGGCGCGATCAACGCAGCGCTGTTGTCGGCGAGTATCCTGGGCGCCAAGCACCCGCAGTTCCACGCGGTGCTGAAAACCTTCCGTGCTGAGCAGACAGACAGCGTCCTGGACAATCCAGACCCACGCATCGCCTGAGGTTGTTGACGATGAAGATCGGTGTAATCGGTGGCGGCCAGTTGGGTCGCATGTTGGCACTGGCGGGCACTCCGCTGGGCATGAACTTCGCTTTCCTGGACCCGGCGCCGGATGCTTGCGCAGCCGCGTTGGGCGAACACCTGCGAGCCGATTACGGCGATCAGGATCACCTGCGTCAGCTGGCCGATGAAGTCGATCTGGTGACCTTCGAGTTCGAAAGCGTTCCGGCCGAGACCGTGGCTTTCCTCTCGCAATTCGTCCCGGTCTACCCGAGCGCCGAAGCCCTGCGCATCGCCCGCGATCGCTGGTTCGAGAAGAGCATGTTCAAGGATCTGGGGATTCCTACCCCGGCGTTCGCCGACATCCAGTCCCAGGCCGACCTGGACGCCGCCGTGGCTTCCATCGGTCTGCCGGCGGTGCTGAAAACCCGTACTTTGGGTTACGACGGCAAGGGCCAGAAAGTCCTGCGCACGCCAGAAGATGTGGTGGGTACCTTTGCCGAACTGGGCAGCGTTGCCTGCCTGCTGGAAGGCTTCGTGCCGTTCACCGGTGAAGTCTCGCTGATCGCCGTGCGTGCCCGCGACGGTGAAACCCGCTTCTATCCGCTGGTACACAACACCCACGAAAGCGGCATCCTCAAGCTGTCCGTGGCCAGCACCGATCACCCGTTGCAAGCCCTGGCCGAAGACTACTCCAGCCGTGTGCTCAATCAGCTGGATTACGTCGGCGTGATGGCGTTCGAGTTCTTCGAAGTCGACGGTGGCCTCAAGGCCAACGAAATCGCCCCGCGCGTGCACAACTCCGGGCACTGGACTACCGAGGGCGCTGAGTGCAGCCAGTTCGAAAACCACCTGCGGGCCGTCGCCGGTCTGCCGTTGGGTTCGACGGCCAAGGTCGGCGAAAGCGCGATGCTCAACTTCATCGGCAAAGTGCCGGACACCGAGAAGGTCGTGGCCATCGCCGATTGCCATCTGCATCACTATGGCAAGGCCTTCAAAGTCGGCCGTAAGGTCGGTCACGCCAACCTGCGTTGTGCGGATCGCGAAACGCTGACCGCGCAGATCCTCAAGGTCGAAGCGCTGATCGCCGAATAGTTTCATGTGGCAGCGGCGGAACCATTCAGGGGCCGCCGTTCTCTCATGGCAGGATGCCAAAGTCTGACTAGGCTTTGGCTAGGTGTCCTGTCTCACCAATACTGTTCCTTTTTGACGGGGTCTGTTGCCGTCATGCTGCGTTGCCGCTCCTCGCCATAGCCAGCTATGACTCGTCGCGGCGCCTTGCCTGACAACAACAGTCACTCGCCAAAAGAGGAACATTATTGGTGAGACCGGACACAGCCACTTCATTCAGAGGGAAATGCCATGGGAATTATCGGAACCATCTTTATCGGCTTGATTGTCGGCCTGCTGGCACGGTTCCTGAAACCGGGCGATGACAGCATGGGCTGGATCATGACCATCCTGCTCGGTATCGGCGGTTCGCTGGCGGCCACTTACGGCGGTCAGGCCCTGGGCATCTATCAGGCTGGCCAAGGCGCAGGTTTCATCGGTGCGTTGGTTGGCGCGGTCATCCTGCTGGTGATTTACGGCCTGGTCAAAAAGAACTGAGCCAATCGACAAAGTCCTCTCGGCGGCACAAGCCGGGAGGGCTAGAATGCTCGGCGTTTCCTGTTCTTCCCTTTGCCGAGCACCTTCATGCGCCGTCTTTTGTTGACTCTTGTTTTACTGGGTTCGGGCCTTGCCCATGCCGGCGAACTGCCGGAAACCGACTGGCTTGAATTGATGCCAAAGTCGGACCAGAAGGCCCTCGAGGCCATGCCTGAAATCGACCACAACTCCCCTGAAGCCAATGGCACTTTCACCGACAAGGGCGGAATGAAGCAGGCCAAAGGCTTGCCGGCGGTGATGTACTCGACCAAAACCGTAGCGTCGATGAACGACAAGAACATCCGCATCGGTGGTTATCCGGTGCCGCTGGAGTCCGACGCCAAGGGCCGCAGTACATTGTTCTTCCTGGTGCCGTACCCGGGCGCGTGCATCCATGTGCCGCCGCCGCCGCCCAACCAACTGGTGCTGGTGCGTTATCCAAAGGGCTTGAAGCTGAACGATATCTACACGCCGCTGTGGGTCACCGGCACGCTGAAAGTCGAGAAGGTCAGCAATGACCTGGCCGATGCGGCGTATGCGCTGGATGCGCAGACGGTCAGGGTAGTGAAAGAGTCGGATCTGTAACGCGCCGCCAGAAGGCCTGGCACAAGAAACTGTGGGAGCGAGCTTGCTCGCGATGAGGCGATAACATTCAACATTTATGTTGCCTGTTACACCGCCATCGCGAGCAAGCTCGCTCCCACATTTGTTTTGTGGTGTTGCTTAGAGCGGCTTGCTACCGACGCTCACGCCCAGCGTATGGCTCGCCCCTGGTGCCAGGTTCACCACATCGCTCATCACGTTCGCCGTCTCGATGCACAGCATGCGCTGCCAACCGTCGTCGGCCATGTCGCTGAACGCGGCGGCGCGGTCGATCCACGGGTTCCAGATCACCGCCGTACGCGAGCCGGTGCTGGTCAGTACGATGCGTCGCTCCCAGGCCGGATCGACGATGTTCAGCTGTGGCGGGACGTCGAGATAGATGCGGTCAGTTTCGCCGGAAAAGCGCAGATCACCGGATTGTTGCTTGGTTTTCCAGTCTTCCAGCGTTTCGATGTAGCTCAAGTCATTCAAGCCTTCGACATGCACGTCGCGCACATCACTGACGGCAAAGTAACTGTGCAGCGCCTGGCTGATGCTGACGGTTTCGGCGCCCCGGTTGTGGCTGGTCAGCTGGATGTGCAATTGCTCGTCGAGGTGAATATTCAGCGTCAAATCCACCTGGTGCGGCCAGCCGGGAAAGCCGCCTTCGGGGTAGGGCAGAAGGAATTCGACCTTCAGGCTTTCGCCTTCGGCTTTGATGCCGCCCAGCTCCCAATCCATCGCTCGCACTAAGCCGTGAGCCGACGGCGCTTCATTGCTGACGCGCATCGCCTGCACGCTTTGCGGGTTGCGCGCAAAGTTGCCGAACCACGGCCAGCACACCGGCACGCCGGCACGGATGCTTTTGCCTGTCTTGAACACGGCTTCGTCGTTGAGCCAGATCAGCGGCGGCTGGCCGGCCAATTGATAGCTGAGGATGTGCGCGCCTTGCTGGGCCACCAGTAATTCGGCTTGACCGTGGCGGATGCGCCAGCAGTTCAGTTCATCCAGTTTTACAGCTTCAACATTGGGCGTGCTCATGGGACAGCTCTCGATCAGTAACGTGGACGACTATCGACCGCAAAACGGCTACCAGGTTTAGAAGCTCTTTCAGCGAGCCCGAGGCGGAACCGAACGGGTGCGACCGCTGCCGTCGATGGCAACGAATACAAACACCGCTTCGGTAACTTTACGCCACTCGCTGGACAGTGGATCGTCGCTCCAGACCTCGACCATCATCTTGATCGAGCTGCGGCCGATTTCCAGGGCCTGGGTATAAAAGGAGAGCTGCGCGCCCACCGCCACCGGAACCAGAAAGGCCATGCGGTCGATCGCGACGGTGGCAACGCGTCCGCCAGCGACTTTGCTGGCCATAGCGGTGCCCGCCAAATCCATCTGCGCCACCAGCCAGCCGCCGAAAATATCGCCGAAGCCGTTGGTTTCGCGAGGAAGCGCGGTGATTTGCAGGGCCAGGTCGCCTTGCGGGATCGGATCTTCTTGTTCGAGCTCTATCATTCCGGGGGTGCCTCTGACCCGTGACTCTTCGTTGGTATTGCTGGTGGTAGCCGTCTTCGGGAAAAACGATTCAGCACCGAACATACTACGTTCGTCACGTTTTCCATAAGGCGCCTAAAGGGAAACTCTGCGAAATCGCCTATGAACCCTGACAGGCGTTTTCGCACAGCAACCCCTCAAAAACCGGAGCAGGCTTTGAGTATATCGGTCGGTAGACTCCGCGACGACCGTCCGGTTCTCATTTTGACCGTCAAAAACGCACCTCTATGTGCTTTTTCGAACAATTTGCTATCGTGCCGGACCTGCTCAAACCTCAGCCAGCGTTGTTGAGGTTGCAGATCCGACTATAAGAGAAGCCCTTGCCATGACCACAGCGCCCTCGAGCATCGCGCAGCCAGACCAACCCGCACGTCCGCTGACCCGCAACGACTACAAGACTCTATCGTTGTCTGCTTTGGGCGGCGCGCTGGAGTTCTACGATTTCATCATCTTCGTGTTCTTCGCCACGGTGGTGGGCAAGCTGTTCTTCCCGGCGGACATGCCCGAGTGGCTACGTCTGATGCAGACCTTCGGCATCTTCGCCGCCGGCTACCTGGCACGGCCACTGGGTGGCATCGTGATGGCGCACTTCGGCGACCTGCTGGGCCGAAAGAAAATGTTCACCCTGAGCATTTTCATGATGGCGGTGCCGACCTTGATCATGGGTCTGCTGCCGACTTATGCACAGATCGGCATGTGGGCACCGATCCTGCTGCTGCTGATGCGGGTGATCCAGGGCGCGGCCATTGGCGGTGAAGTGCCGGGGGCGTGGGTCTTTGTTTCCGAACACGTTCCGCAGCGGCATGTCGGCTACGCCTGCGGCACCCTGACCAGCGGCCTGACGGCGGGTATCCTGCTCGGCTCGCTGGTCGCCACGGCGATCAACAGCATCTACACCGCGGTGGAAGTAGCGGATTACGCCTGGCGCATTCCGTTCCTGCTGGGTGGCGTGTTTGGTTTGTTCTCTGTGTACCTGCGTCGCTGGTTGCACGAAACCCCGGTGTTCGCCGAGCTGCAACTGCGTAAGGCCCTGGCCGAAGAGGTGCCGCTGCGGGCGGTGCTGCGTGACCATCGTGGTGCGATTGCCATTTCGATGTTGCTGACCTGGCTGCTGTCGGCCGCCATCGTGGTGCTGATCCTGATGACCCCGACCGTGTTGCAGATGGTCTATCACGTCTCGCCAACCACGTCCCTGCAGGCGAACAGCGTGGCGATCGTATTCCTGAGCTTTGGCTGCATCATTGCCGGCGCACTGGCCGATCGCTTCGGTGCGGGACGAGTCTTCGTGATCGGCTGTACAGCGTTGCTGGCCAGTTCCTGGACCTTCTACCACAGCCTGGCAGACCATCCCGACTGGCTGTTCCCGATGTACGCCCTGACCGGTCTGCTGGTCGGCACCATCGGCGCGGTGCCGTACGTGATGGTCAAGGCGTTCCCGCCCGTGGTGCGTTTCAGCGGCCTGTCGTTCTCGTACAACGTCGCCTATGCGATTTTCGGTGGTCTGACGCCGATGATCGTCAGCCTGTTGCTCAAGGAGAGTGCGATGGGGCCTGCTTATTATGTGGCGGTGCTGTGTGGGGTGGGGATTCTGGTAGGTGCATATCTCTGGAAGAAGGGCCGCTGACAGCGAACGATCACAGCACTCCTCACATCTATAGTTACAACTGAAAGGGCAGCCTTCCGAGCGGAGTGCTGGCCTTTCATCCAATTGTCATATTTCAGCCATAGAGTGTTCACACGGCCTGCTGATACTTGGCCCCGAATAACACACCCTATCTGCTAGGAGTAAGGCATGAAACTGAAGCGTTTGATGGCGGCAATGACTTTTGTCGCTGCTGGCGTTGCGACTGCCAACGCGGTTGCCGCTGTTGACCCTGCTATCCCGAGCTACACCAAGACCACTGGTGTGTCGGGCAACCTGTCCAGCGTTGGTTCCGACACTCTGGCCAACCTCATGACCCTCTGGGCCGAGAACTACAAAAAAGAATACCCGAACGTAAACATCCAGATTCAGGCCGCTGGCTCCGCCACTGCACCACCTGCGCTGACTGAAGGCACCTCCAACCTGGGCCCGATGAGCCGCAAGATGAAGGACACCGAACTGGCTGCCTTCGAGCAGAAGTACGGCTACAAGCCAACCGCTATCCCGGTTGCCGTGGACGCCCTGGCTGTATTCGTACACAAGGACAACCCGATCCAGCACCTGACCATGGAGCAGGTCGACGCGATCTTCTCGTCGACTCGTCTGTGCGGCGCTAAAACCGAAGTCAAAACCTGGGGCGACCTGGGCGTGACCGGCGACCTGGCCAACAAGCCGGTTCAACTGTTCGGTCGTAACTCGGTATCCGGCACTTATGGCTACTTCAAGGAAGAAGCCCTGTGCAAAGGTGACTACAAGCCAAACGTGAACGAGCAACCAGGTTCGGCTTCGGTCGTGCAGTCGATCAGCTCCTCGCTGAACGGCATCGGTTATTCGGGCATCGGTTACAAGACCGCTAGCGTGAAAACCGTTGCTCTGTCCAAGAAGGGCAGCACCGAGTTCATCGAAGACACCGAAGAAAACGCCCTGAACGGCAAGTACCCGCTGTCCCGCTTCCTGTACGTATACGTGAACAAAGCCCCGAACAAGCCTCTGGCCCCGCTGGAAGCCGAGTTCGTGAAACTGGTTCTGTCGAAACAGGGCCAGGAAGTTGTTGTGAAAGACGGTTACATCCCACTGCCGGCCAAAGTAGCTGCCAAAGCTCTGGCTGACCTGGGTCTGGCGGAAGGCGGCGCTGAAGTCGCAAAAAAGTAACAAATTGAGTCTAGAGTGAATCGCTCTGGACTCACATGGGGGCGGCAGGAGCCGCCCCCATACACCTCGAATTCTCTATCCACTGCTGGTTACCGCTAGCGGCGGATTTGTCGCGTCACTGCATTGTCATCTTTCTGTCATACAGGATCGCTAGGGTGTGCGCATGAATGATCTGGCCAATTCCAACATGACTACTAATCCCCCCAAGCGAATTGACTTCAATACGCCTGAGCTACAACGCAAGCGCCGCATTCGCGCGCTCAAAGATCGCCTGACCCGCTGGTACGTCCTCGTTGGCGGCCTAGCTGTACTGGGCGCGATCACCTTGATCTTCTTCTTCCTTGCCTACGTCGTCGCGCCCCTGTTCCAGGGTGCCAGCCTGACCGCCAAGGACGCCATCACGCCGGCCTGGATGCAAGACGCCGGCAAGCCGCTGATGATCTCCCTGGAAGAGCAGAACCAGGTTGCGATGCGGGTTTCCGACAAGGGCCAGGCATTGTTCTTCGACATCGACAGTGGCGCTGAATTGAAGCGCGTCGATCTGTCGATCCCGGCCGGCACCACCGTGACATCCATCGGAGAAGATCAGCCAGGTCACCCGCTGGTGGCCGTGGGTCTGTCCAACGGTCAGGCTCTGGTGTTCCGTCACACCTATAAAGTCAGCTACCCGGAAGGCAAGAAAACCATCACCCCGGCCGTCGAGTATCCGTACGGCGAAGCGCCAATCGCGGTCAACGAAGCCGGCGGTGCGCTGGAGCACGTCAGCCTCAACGCCAACGATTCGACCCTGATGCTGGTTGGCGCCACCGGTTCGCAACTCAATGTTCTGTCGCTGACCAGCGAAGAGAACATGATGACCGGCGAAGTCACCAACGAGCAGAAGCGCATCGACTTGCCGCAGATGAACGAGCCGGTGAAGAACATCTTCGTCGACCCGCGTCAGCAGTGGCTGTACGTGATCAACGGGCGTGCCCAGGCCGACGTGTTCAGCCTGCGCGACAAGAGCCTCAACGGTCGCTACAAGCTGCTTGAAGACGGTGAAGCTCAAGTCACTGCCAGCACCCAGCTTGTGGGCGGTATCTCGCTGATCATCGGTGACTCCAAAGGTGGCCTGGCCCAGTGGTTCATGGCTCGCGACCCCGATGGCGAGCAACGCCTGAAGCAGATCCGCACCTTCCAGATGGGCACCACGCCTATCGTTGAAATCACTGCTGAAGAACGCCGCAAGGGCTTCGTTGCCCTTGACGCTTCCGGCAAGCTTGGCGTGTTCCACAGCACCGCCCACCGCACCTTGCTGGTGGAGCCAGTCGCTGAAGGCCAAGGCGTTTTCGGTCTGTCGCCTCGCGCCAACCGCGTGATCGTGGAAGCCGGCGGCAAGTTGCACCCGCTGCTGCTCGACAACCCGCACCCGGAAGTATCGTGGAGCGCACTGTGGAGCAAGGTCTGGTACGAGAACTACGACGAACCTAAGTACGTCTGGCAATCGACCGCCGCCAACACCGATTTCGAACCCAAGCTGAGCCTGTCGCCGCTGACCTTCGGTACCCTGAAAGCCGCGTTCTACGCCATGCTGCTGGCCGCTCCACTGGCCGTTGCCGCTGCGATCTACACCGCGTACTTCATGGCCCCGGGCATGCGCCGCAAGGTCAAGCCGGTGATCGAGTTGATGGAAGCGATGCCGACGGTGATCCTCGGATTCTTCGCTGGTCTGTTCCTCGCGCCGTATGTGGAAGGGCACTTACCGGGCATCTTCAGTCTGCTGATGTTGCTGCCGATCGGCATTCTGGTCGCCGGTTTCACCTTCAGTCGCCTGCCTGAGTCGATCCGCCTGAAAGTCCCGGATGGCTGGGAAAGTGCGCTGCTGATTCCAGTGATCCTGTTCGTGGGCTGGCTGTCGCTGTACATGAGCCCGTTCATGGAGAACTGGTTCTTCGGTGGCGACATGCGCATGTGGATCTCCCACGACCTGGGCATCACCTACGACCAGCGCAACGCCCTGGTGGTCGGCCTGGCCATGGGCTTCGCGGTCATCCCGAACATCTACTCCATCGCCGAAGACGCCGTGTTCAGCGTGCCTCGCGGCCTGACCCTGGGGTCCCTGGCCCTCGGTGCCACGCCGTGGCAGACCATGACCCGCGTGGTGATCCTCACCGCCAGCCCGGGCATCTTCTCGGCGCTGATGATCGGCATGGGCCGGGCGGTCGGTGAAACCATGATCGTGTTGATGGCAACCGGTAACACCCCGGTCATGGAAATGAACCTGTTCGAAGGCCTGCGCACCCTGGCAGCCAACGTTGCAGTGGAAATGCCCGAATCGGAAGTCGGCGGCAGCCACTACCGCGTGCTGTTCCTCTCGGCGCTGGTGCTGCTGTTGTTCACCTTCGTCATGAACACCCTCGCAGAACTGATTCGTCAGCGTCTGCGCAAGAAATACTCGTCGCTTTAAGAAAGGTAGAAGTCTGTGAAACAGAACTCCCTGAAAGGATGGTTCAAGAGCGGCGCCCCCGGCGTCTGGATCAGCGGTGGCGCGGTGTCCATCGCGGTCATCATGACCATTGGCCTGCTGGCAGTGATTGCCGTGCGTGGCCTGGGTCATTTCTGGCCGGCGGATCTGATCCACGCCAGCTACGACGTACCGGGCCAGGGCCAGCACCTGGTCATTGGCGAAGTGGTGCAGAAGGAAGAAGTGCCACGTGCCCGTCTGAAGAGCGCCGGCCTGCCGGTGCCTGACGAAGGCCCTGAATTCATGACCCGCGAGCTGATCAAGGTCGGCAACCGTGACCTGAACGGCAACGACTTCACCTGGATCGTCGGCGAGTGGCTGACCAACCAGGCGACACCGCCAGAGCTGATGGCCGTCGAGCGTCGCGAGTGGGGTAACTTCTACGGTTATCTGGTCAACGTCAAACAGGATGGCAAGGTCATCGCCGAAGGCGAAGCGGCATGGCCTGAGTTGCAGGCCCGTGTCGACCGCGTCAACAAGCTGGCTGCACAGCTCAAGAACCTGGAAAAAACCGACATCGGCGCGATCAACGCCGGTCTCGAGCGCATTCGCTTGCACGGCCGCAAGCTTGAGCTGGAAGGCAAACTCGACGCCACCGCACAAGCGGACATGGAATCCGAGCGCGCCGAACTCAATGCTCGCTATCAGGATGTTGAAGCGCGCCTGAGCGACCTGCACGCGCAGTTCAACCGCGACAGCCTGACCGCCCGCGATGCGAACGGTAAGGAAATCGAAATCGGTATCGGTAAAGTGGTTCACGCCTATCAGCCGAACGCCATGAGCACGACCACCAAGATCGGTTTCTACTTCAGCAAGGTCTGGGAATTCCTGAGCGACGACCCGCGTGAAGCCAACACCGAAGGCGGGATCTTTCCGGCCATCTTCGGCACCGTGATGATGACCCTGATCATGGCGATGATCGTGACCCCGTTCGGCGTGCTGGCGGCGGTGTACCTGCGTGAATACGCCAAGCAGAACGCGCTGACCCGGGTGATCCGCATCGCGGTGAACAACCTGGCGGGCGTTCCGGCCATCGTTTACGGCGTGTTCGGCCTGGGCTTCTTCGTCTACGTACTGGGTGGCTCGCTCGACCGTCTGTTTTTCCCGGAAGCACTGCCGGCACCGACCTTCGGTACACCGGGCCTGCTCTGGGCTTCGCTGACCCTGGCGCTGCTGGCGGTGCCGGTGGTGATCGTGGCCACCGAAGAAGGCCTGGCGCGGATTCCTCGCACCGTGCGTGAAGGCTCGTTGGCCCTCGGCGCGACCAAGGCGGAAACCTTGTGGAAGATCGTGCTGCCGATGGCCAGCCCGGCCATGATGACCGGCATGATCCTCGCCGTGGCTCGCGCCGCGGGTGAAGTGGCGCCGCTGATGCTGGTGGGTGTGGTGAAACTGGCGCCGTCGCTGCCGGTGGACGGTAACTACCCGTACCTGCACCTGGACCAGAAGATCATGCACCTGGGCTTCCACATCTATGACGTCGGCTTCCAGAGCCCGAACGTCGAAGCTGCGCGGCCGCTGGTGTACGCCACGGCGCTGCTGCTGGTGCTGGTGATTGCGACGCTGAACCTGTCGGCGGTGTACATCCGTAACCACCTGCGCGAGAAGTACAAGGCTTTGGACAGCTAAGACAAATCCTGTGGGAGCTGGCTTGCCAGCGATGGCATCACCGCGGTGCTACTGGCAGACCGAGTCACCTGCATCGCTGGCAAGCCAGCTCCCACAAGGATCGGCGCAAGCCTCAGATTTTCAGTAACCCATTGGCCAGGCCAGTGGTTAAACGAACCGAATTTGTTAGCACAGGGAGCCTCCCATGCAGCACGAAGCACATACCCACGGCATCAACATGTCGGCGCTGGGTCGCGACAAGCAGAGCCTGAACCTCGAGCAGGAAACCGTGGCCATCGAAGTGCCGGGCCTGAGCCTGTTCTACGGCGAAAAACAAGCGCTGTACGACGTCAGCATGAATATCCCGAAGCAGCGCGTGACCGCCTTCATCGGCCCGTCCGGCTGCGGCAAGTCCACGCTGCTGCGTACCTTCAACCGCATGAACGACCTGGTGGATGGCTGCCGTGTCGAAGGCGAGATCAACCTGTACGGCAGCAACATCTACCGCAAGGGCGAAGACGTGGCCGAACTGCGTCGCCGCGTCGGCATGGTGTTCCAGAAGCCGAACCCGTTCCCGAAAACCATCTACGAAAACGTGGTTTACGGTCTGCGCATCCAGGGCATCAACAAGAAACGCGTGCTCGACGAAGCTGTCGAGTGGGCGTTGAAAGGCGCGGCATTGTGGGACGAGGTCAAGGACCGTCTGCACGAGTCGGCACTGGGCCTGTCCGGTGGTCAGCAGCAGCGTCTGGTGATCGCCCGCACCATCGCCGTGGAGCCGGAAGTGCTGCTGCTCGACGAACCGTGCTCGGCACTTGACCCGATCTCTACGCTGAAAGTCGAAGAGCTGATCTACGAACTGAAATCCAAGTTCACCATCGTCATCGTGACCCACAACATGCAACAGGCGGCGCGGGTGTCCGACTACACCGCGTTCATGTACATGGGCAAACTGGTGGAATTCGGCGACACCGATACCCTGTTCACCAATCCGGCGAAGAAGCAGACCGAAGACTACATCACCGGTCGCTACGGCTAGCAGCAGCCACAAGCCGCACGCTTCAAGCGGCAAGTAGGAGCGGTTCGGGTACGACACACATCAGCTTGCAGCTTGTAGCTTGCAGCTCACAGCTTTTGCGGAGCAGACAACATGATTTCTAAGGAAGGCCTTACACACCACATCTCCCAGCAGTTCAACGCCGAACTGGAGGAAGTGCGCAGCCACCTCCTGGCCATGGGCGGGCTGGTCGAGAAACAGGTCAATGACGCGGTGACCGCGCTGATCGAGGCCGACTCCGGCCTGGCCCAGCAGGTGCGCGAGATCGACGACCAGATCAACCAGATGGAACGCAACATCGACGAAGAATGCCTGCGCATTCTGGCCCGTCGTCAGCCGGCGGCTTCCGACCTGCGCCTGATCATCAGCATTTCCAAATCGGTGATCGACCTGGAGCGCATCGGTGACGAAGCGACCAAGATCGCCCGTCGCGCCATCCAGCTGTGTGAAGAAGGCGAAGCGCCGCGCGGTTACGTCGAAGTGCGCCACATCGGTGACCAGGTGCGCAACATGGTCCGCGATGCACTGGATGCCTTTGCCCGTTTCGACGCCGAGTTGGCGTTGTCGGTGGCGCAGTACGACAAGATCATCGACCGCGAATACAAGACCGCACTGCGTGAGCTGGCGACCTACATGATGGAAGATCCGCGTTCTATCTCGCGGGTTCTGAGCATTATCTGGGTGCTGCGTTCGCTGGAGCGTATCGGCGACCACGCACGCAATATCTCGGAGCTGGTGATTTACCTGGTGCGCGGCACTGACGTGCGGCACCTGGGCCTCAAGCGCATGAAGGAAGAAGTTGAAGGAACCAGTGGCGAAACCGCTAATGTTCCGGGCAAAACTGACGATAAGTAAGATTGCCCAAGTAAAGCGCCCGGCCTTTTGGCCGGGCGTTTTTGTTTGCGGCTTACAAATTCGAAAAGCAGCACCCGCGAACGAAAAGTCCGGCGTGACTGAAGGTTTTTGGCAATGTGCCATCAGCAAGGCGGTATGCTGGCCGGGATTTTTTAAAGGGGTGGTGGATGAGTAAGGTCAGTGTGTTGGTCGTGGACGACGCGTCGTTCATTCGTGACTTGGTGAAAAAGTGCCTGCGCAATTATTTCCCGGGCATGCGGATCGAAGACGCGATCAACGGCAGAAAGGCCCAGGCCATGCTGGCCAAGGAAGCCTTCGACCTGGTCCTGTGCGACTGGGAAATGCCGGAAATGTCCGGCCTGGAATTGCTGACCTGGTGTCGTGAGCAAGACAACCTCAAAACCATGCCATTCGTGATGGTGACCAGCCGTGGCGACAAGGAGAACGTCGTCCAGGCGATCCAGGCCGGAGTTTCCGGTTACGTCAGCAAGCCGTTCACCAACGAGCAACTGCTCACCAAGGTCAAGCAGGCGCTGCACAAGGTCGGCAAACTCGACGCCTTGATCAACGTAGCCGCGACCAAAACAAGCTCGGCATTCGGTAACGACTCCCTCGCCGCCTTGACCGGTGGCAAGGCGCCCGTTGCCACGCCAACGGCCGCACCCGCACCTGCACCGTCCAAGGGCTTGCTCAACAATCCGCCGGTCAAGGCGCCAGCGGCCTCTTCGGCACCCGCCAGCGGCCGTGGCCAGGGTCAACTGCGTTTGCCGAACGGCATCCAGCAATGTGTGATCAAGGCCTTGAGTCTCAAGGAAGCCCTGCTGGTGGTGAAGCGCAGTGAGACCCTGCCGCAGATCCTCGACAGCGCCGTGCTGGACCTGGAGCAAGGCGACAATGCCGAAGTCGCCCGCCTCAACGGCTATCTGCACGCCGTCGTGGCCCACGAACCGAAGCCTGACAGCGACTGGCTGCAACTGACCTTCCGTTTTGTCGATCAGGATGCGCAGAAGCTCGATTACATCTCGCGCCTGATTGCGCGGGGTACGGCGCAGAAGCACTTCATTCCTGGCGCTTAAGGCGCGTCGCCTGACAGTCCGCCATCGCGAGCAAGCTCGCTCCCACAGGTCCGGCGTGAATCCTGTGGGAGCGAGCCTGCTCGCGAAGGGGCCATCACTGCTACCGCATATCTGCTGAACACCTTTTCTGAAACATCTGCCGACTACCCGGGTCCATTGCAGCTGCTAGGCTCAATCCCAGGCCTCACTCGACAGAATCCTTGCTCATGTTCACGCGCCTGCTGTTTTTATGTGGCCTGTTCATGGTCGCCACCTCGGCCATGGCCATGACTATCTACAAGTCCAAAGACGCTTATGGTGTGGTTTCCTACAGCGACCGCCCCAGCAAAGGCGCCCACGTGTTCGTTTTTCGCGATGGCATGGTCGAGCACCTTGAGCGTCAGGTGCGCCTCGTCGTCATGAAGAAAAATGGTGTGCACAGCGTTTACGTGCGCAATGACCTGTATGCGCCGGTAGAAGTCGAATTGAGTTTTGCCGGGGTGAAGAACGCCAGCGGTGTGCCGGGCGGGACGATTCGGCGCGTGATACCGCTACGCAGCAGCGTTCGCCTGGCGCAGCTTACGGCGACTAAAGGTGGAAGGCCCCTCGCGTACGTCCCGAAGTTCAAATACTCCCTGGGCGACCCCTCAGGGCCCACGGTGGGCTATCGGTACCCCTTGCCCTGGCGTGGCGGACCGTTCCGGATCAGTCAGGGTGCCAATGGCCCCTACAGCCATTTCGGGCCCAAGAGCCGATATGCCATAGACATCGCAATGCCTGAGGGTACGCCGATCATTGCCGCGCGTGGCGGCGTGGTGGTGAAAACCGAAAATCGCCAGAGCGGGCGCGGCACTGATGCATCCGGCAATTTCGTGCGGGTGCTGCACGATGACGGGACCATGGGCGTTTACCTGCACCTGAAGAAAGGCTCGGTCTGCGTTCGGGAAGGTCAGAGGGTAAAGGTCGGCAGTGCGTTGGCGTTGTCCGGCAACACCGGCAACAGCACCGGGCCGCATTTGCACTTCGTGGTGCAGCGCAATACCGGGCTGGGGCTGGTGTCGATTCCTTACCAGTTCAACCAGCCGGTGGGTGCGTTGCCCAACTTTGCGTTGGGCAAGAAGTGAGGCGTTGTCTGGTCTGACGCCATCGCGGGCAAGTCGGATAAGCCGGTTAATCCAGCATCAACACCTTGGCCAGAACGATCTTCGGCCCTTTCATCTTCTTGATGATGATCCGCAGGCCTTCGACTTCCAGCACTTCTTCCTCTTCCGGAACACGCTTGAGGCTCTCGTAGACCAGCCCGGCGAGGGTTTCGGCTTCGACGTGGTCGAGGTCGATGCCCAGCAGTCGTTCAACCTTGAACAGCGGTGTATCGCCCCGCACCAGCAGCTTGCCCGGCTGATACGCGAGGATCCCGCGTTCGGCCTTGCGGTGTTCGTCCTGGATGTCGCCCACCAGCACTTCCAGCACGTCTTCCATGGTCAGGTAGCCGATGATGTTACCGTCGGCCTCTTCGACTACAGCGAAGTGCGAGCCACCCTTGCGGAACTGCTCCAGCAACTGCGACAACGGCATGTGCCGCGACACGCGCTCCAGCGGTCGGGTCAGTTCGGCCAGGTTGAACGACTCGGGAATGTGGTCCAGCGCCGCCAGTTCCAGCAGCAGATCCTTGATGTGCAGCAGGCCGACGAACTCCTGGCGTTCGCTGTCGTACACCGGATAACGGCTGAACTTGTGGCGACGGAACAACGCCAGGATTTCCTTGAGCGGCGCATTGAATTCCAGGGTGACCAGGTCTTCTCGGGAGTTGGCCCAGTCGACCACTTCCAGCTCGCCCATTTCCACCGCTGACGCCAGCACGCGCATGCCTTGGTCGCTCGGATCCTGGCCACGGCTGGAGTGCAGGATCAGTTTCAGTTCTTCGCGGCTGTAATGGTGTTCGTGGTGCGGGCCGGGCTCACCTTGGCCAGCGATGCGCAGGATCTGGTTGGCGCTGGCGTTGAGCAGGTAGATGGCCGGGTACATGGTCCAGTAGAACAGGTACAGCGGCACGGCGGTCCACAGCGACAGCAATTCGGGTTTGCGGATCGCCCAGGATTTCGGGGCCAGCTCGCCGACCACGATGTGCAGGTAGGAAATGATGAAGAAGGCGGTGAAGAACGAAACAGCCTTGACCACTTCAGCGGAATCTACGCCCACGGCACTCAGTACAGGCGCCAGAAGGTGCGCAAACGCAGGTTCACCCACCCAGCCCAGGCCCAGGGAGGCGAGGGTGATACCCAATTGGCAGGCCGACAGGTAAGCATCGAGCTGACTGTGCACGGTGCGCAGGATGTGCCCGCGCCAGCCGTTTTTGTCAGCGATGGCCTCGACCCGGGTCGAGCGCAGCTTGACCATGGCAAATTCCGCCGCAACGAAAAACCCGTTGAGCAAAACCAGGATCAGAGCAAAAAGAATCATGCCGAAGTCGGCGAAAATTGTAGCGAGGGTCAAGCCAGGGGAAGGGTCCATGATGGAGTTTTGCGGGTTCCGTATAATCGAGAGGGAAGTAAAAAACCGCGCCTGAAAGGCAGGCGCAAGTCAGCCAATGTAGCGGCTGACCGGCCAGTTGCCTAGTGGTGCGTGCTGACCGGTATCAGTCGGCGGTGCTGATAACCCGGGATTTGGTGACCTGGGCCGGGGCAAAGTGGCAGGTGAAGGTGCTGCCGTGGCCCGGTACGCTGCTGATTTCCATCCGCGCCCGATGCCGTAACAAGACGTGTTTGACGATCGCCAGCCCCAGGCCGGTGCCTCCGGTGTTGGAGTTGCGGCTGGAGTCGACGCGATAGAAGCGTTCGGTCAGGCGCGGCAGGTGTTTGGCATCGATGCCGATCCCGGAATCCTGCACGCTCAAGTGCGCCCCTTGGTCATCGCCCCACCAGCGAATGCGGATATTGCCTTCGGCCGGGGTGTATTTCACCGCGTTGAACACCAGGTTGGAAAACGCGCTGCGCAACTCCGCTTCGCTGCCCTTGAGCAGAATCGTCGGGTCGGCTTCCAGGGTGATTGTCTGGTTTTTCTGGCCGGACAACTGCTGCGCATCGCTCTTGATCGATTGCAGCAAGCCGTCGATCGGCACCGGCTGGTTGTCCGACGGATAATCGGTGGCTTCCAGCTTGGCCAGCAACAACAGATCGTTGAGCAAGGTCTGCATGCGTCCGCCTTGTTGCTGCATCTGCTGCAAGGCACGGCTCCAGCGCGGGTTCACCTCGTCGACGTTATCGAGCAAGGTTTCCAGGTAGCCGCAGATCACCGTCAACGGTGTGCGCAGTTCATGGGAAACGTTGGCGATGAAGTCTTTGCGCATTTGCTCAAGCTGATGGATACGTGTCACATCGCGCACCAGCATCAAGTGTTCGTTGTTACCGTAACGGGTGATGTACAGCTGGATGCGCACGCGGTCGTTGGTCGGCGAAGGAATTTCCAGCGGCTCGGCGTAGCTGTCTTGCTCGAAGTATTCCTTGAAGCGCGGATGGCGCACCAGGTTGGTCACCGGCTGGCCGCTGTCCTGCGGGGTCTTGAGGCCCAGCAGGGTTTCGGCGGCGCGGTTCCACCATTCCAGGTTGCCGTCGCTGTCGAGCATGATCACCGCGTCTTTCAGCGCGGCGGTGGATTCCTGAACCCGGTCGATCACCGCTTGCAGGCGTCCGCGTACCCGTTGGTCGCGGCGTTGCAGGTGATAAATGCTGTCGAACACTTCCCCCCACAGGCCATAGCCGTCGGGTGGTGCTTCATCGGGTTTATGCAGGCGCAGCCACTCGTGCAGACGCAGCAATTGCTTGAGGGTCCAGGCCAGGTAAAGACCCAGGCCTGCGGCGAGGCTCCAGCCGTAATAGCCGGTGATCAGGCCGATCACCAGGCAGGCGGTGACCAGCAGCAGCATGTGGCGAATCAGGGTGCCATGCCAGTTTTGGTTCACGAAAAAAATACGTCCTTGAAAGTGGAACCGCTGCGATCATCAGGCCTTGGTCGAGAACCGGTAGCCAGTGCCGCGCACGGTTTGTACCAGATTTTCGTAAGCATCGCCGAGGGCTTTGCGCAGGCGTCGAATGTGCACGTCAACCGTACGCTCTTCGACGTAGACGTTGCCACCCCAGACCTGATCCAGCAACTGGCCACGCGTGTAGGCGCGCTCCTGGTGGGTCATGAAGAATTGCAACAGGCGGTATTCGGTCGGACCCATCTCGGCGGGACGGCCATCGATGGTCACGCGGTGGCTGATCGGGTCCAGCAGCAGGCCGCCGACTTCGATCGGTGCTTCGCCATCGGTCGGGCCGGCACGGCGCAGCACGGCCTTCAGGCGCGCGACCAGCTCACGGGGGGAAAACGGCTTGGTGATGTAGTCATCGGCGCCGACTTCCAGGCCCTGGATCTTGTTGTCCTCTTCGCCCTTGGCGGTGAGCATGATGATCGGGATGTCCCCGGTCAGTTCATCACGCTTGAGACGACGGGCCAGCTCGATGCCGGAGGTGCCGGGCAGCATCCAGTCGAGCAGGATCAGGTCCGGTTTGCGGTCGACGATAATGGCGTGGGCCTGCTGGGAGTTTTCAGCCTCCAGGCAGTCATAGCCGGCCATTTCCAATGCAACGGCGATCATTTCGCGAATAGGCGCTTCGTCGTCGACGATCAGAATGCTCCTGCCAACCATGCCCTTAATCCTCTTGTCATTTAACTGTCTTGCGCCGCATTAGATAACGGAATTATTGCAGTCGTGTGACAGTATTTTAGTCGGTCGGCGATTGGCTGGATCCTGGGCTAAGCTTTAAGTCCGAATCCTGACAACCACAAAAGGAAGGTTTCCATGAACTACATTGCTCAATCCTGGAAGGCTTTGCTGGTCACTGCTGCGTTAACGCTGCCGACACTGGCCTTTGCCGCCGAACCGGGCATGATGAAAGACGGCATGATGGTCGACCACAAAGGCATGACGGTCTACACGTACGACAAGGACGCGGGTGGCAAGTCGATGTGCAACGGCGACTGCGCCAAATACTGGCCGCCAATGATGGCGCCGGCGGGTGCCAAGGCCGAAGGTAAATGGACAGTCATCAAACGTGATGATGGCAAGATGCAATGGGCCTTCGACGGCAAGCCGCTGTACTACTACGAGGACGACAAAAAACCCGGAGACATGACGGGTGACAAGAAAAAAGACGTCTGGCACGTTGTTCACGAGCATATGTAACGGTTGTAGCGTGCCGCACCAGATCGCTGCCTTCGTTGCTCTGCAGGAGCTGCTGAAGGCGGCGATCTTTTTGATGCTTCAACGCAGCGCGTAATCCAGCACAATCCCGACGAAAATCGCCAAACCCGCCCAGTGATTGTGCAAAAACGCCTTGAAACAGCGCATCCGGTCCTTGCCTCGGGTGTACCAGAATTCCCACGCAAAACAGCCCGCCGCCGCCAGCAAGCCGAGATGGAACCAGCCACCGAGCTCGAACTTCGACCCGGCCAGCAACAAGCAGGCCAGCGCCAAGCCTTGCAGGGTCAGGATGATCACCCGGTCTGCATCGCCAAACAGAATCGCCGTGGATTTCACGCCGATTTTCAGGTCGTCATCGCGGTCAGTCATCGCGTAATAGGTGTCGTAACCCACCGTCCACATCAGGTTAGCGATCCACAGCAGCCACGCGACAGCCGGCAATTCACCGGTTTCGGCGGTAAAGGCCATCGGCATGCCCCAGGAAAACGCCGCGCCCAGTACCACTTGCGGGTAATAGGTGTAGCGCTTCATGAACGGGTAACTGAACGCCAGCGCCAGGCCGCCCAATGACAGCCAAATGGTCGCGGCATTGGTGCACAGCACCAGCAGGAAACTCACGCCCATCAGTAACGCGAAGAACACCAGCGCCTCTTTGGAACTGATCTTGCCGCTCACCAGCGGCCGCTGTTCGGTACGCTTCACATGGCCATCGACTTTGCGGTCCGCCCAGTCGTTGATCACGCAGCCGCCGGCGCGGGTCAGCACCACGCCGAGGACGAAAATAACGATATTGGCCAGGGACGGCGAACCCTTGCCAGCAATCCACAGCGCCCACAGCGTCGGCCACAGCAGCAGGTAAATGCCGATCGGCTTGTCCATGCGCGTCAGCTGAATGAAGTCCCAGGCCCGAGGATTCAAGCGGTTCAMGGACTTGAGCAGGCTTTGGTACATCAGTGGTTCTCCGGTTGGAC
This sequence comes from Pseudomonas sp. P5_A2_2, assembly GCF_054177685.1. NCBI lineage: Bacteria > Pseudomonadati > Pseudomonadota > Gammaproteobacteria > Pseudomonadales > Pseudomonadaceae > Pseudomonas > Pseudomonas sp. P5_A2_2. Next base: position 21,140 of record NZ_JBGCUL010000007.1, on the reverse strand, counting down.
GCGGGCGGCGTTCCATAGGGAAGGCAGGAAAATTTCGGCCACCAGCACGCTCAGCGCGCCACGGTCAAAACGCGAACGGCGGCCCCACAGCCCTGGCGATTGCACCTCGGCGGGCAGCCACGCTTGCGGATAATGGCAAACCTCGATGGCCCGGCGCTGAAAGGCCTGATCGCAAAACAGCAATTCGCCCAGCGAGCGGCTGCCCAGTTCGTCCATGTGCAAGCCGTCGCCTTGCAATGCACTGCGTGACGCCACGCTGCGCGCAAACACCCACGCCTGGCCGTGACCGCGCAAATACACCTCACGAACCCAGCCCTCACTGCCTTCGGTCAGGTCCAGTGCTGCGCATTCGTCGGCACGCAGGGGCTGCCAGCCTTCGAACGTCGGCGAGACGCTGAAGGCATCATTCGACAGATGAATCAGACGTCTGGTCAGCGAGCCTTCGTCGAACAGCCAGTCGAGGGTGGAGGCATCGGGGAGGGGCGCCAGTTCGCTGCGCGAGAGCCAGAGAGGAGCTGGAGAGGGGGATTCTGTGTGTTGCACAATGAGTCATTATTGGCAGCAAATGAGGCGGCGAGCTTAACATGTTGGCCGCTGATATCGATTGAAATGGCCTGCCGTTGCGCCGAACAGGCTTGCATCCGGCGGCCCCGATCAGTACAAAACGCGCTGAGTTGGGCGGCAGTGCTACAACCATCGACCGTCCGGCCGGCAAAACGCCTGAACCCTGAGGAAGTACCTGAATGAAAAAGTGGCAATGTATCGTCTGCGGCCTGATCTACAACGAAGCCGACGGTTGGCCGGATGACGGCATTGCGCCGGGCACCCGTTGGGAAGACGTCCCGGCAGACTGGCTGTGCCCGGACTGCGGTGTGGGCAAAATGGATTTTGAAATGATCGAAATCGCTGCCTGAATAATTGAGGAGTAAGGAATGAACGCACCTGTCGTAATCATTGGTACCGGCCTGGCGGGCTACAACGTGGCCCGCGAGTTTCGCAAACTCGATAGCGAAACCCCGCTGCTGCTGATTACCGCCGATGACGGACGCTCCTACTCCAAGCCGATGCTCTCCACCGGCTTCGGCAAAAACAAGGATGCCGACGGTCTGAGCATGGCCGAACCCGGCGCCATGGCCGAACAGCTCAGGGCCGAAATACGCACCCACACCCGCATCAGCGGCATCGACCCGGGCCACAAACGCCTGTGGATCGGTGAAGAAGCGGTGATCTACCGCGACCTGATCCTGGCCTGGGGCGCCGAAACCGTGCGCGTGCCCATCGAAGGCGACGCGGCGGACTGCGTATTCCCGATCAACGACCTGGAAGACTACGCATGCTTCCGTGCGGCGGCGGCCGGCAAGCGCCGCGTACTGCTGCTCGGTGCCGGCCTGATCGGCTGCGAGTTCGCCAACGACCTGACCCTGGGCGGCTACGAAGTGCAACTGGTTGCACCGTGCGAACAAGTCATGCCGACCCTGTTGCACCCGGCGGCCGCCGCTGCGGTGCAGGCAGGCCTCGAAAGCCTCGGTGCGCGTTTCCACCTCGGGCCGGTGCTCAACCGCCTGCAGCGCGTGGCTGACGGCCTGGAAGCGCACCTGTCCGATGGCCAGGTGATCCCGTGCGACGTGGTGGTCTCGGCCATCGGCCTGCGCCCACGGGTCGACCTCGCGGCAGCGGCCGGTCTGCAGGTCAACCGCGGCATCATGGTCGATCGGCACCTGAAGACCTCCCACGCCAACATCTACGCCCTGGGCGACTGTGCCGAGGTCGACGGGTTGAATCTGCTGTACGTCATGCCTCTGATGAGTTGTGCGAGGGCGCTGGCGCAAACCCTGGCCGGCACCCCGACCGCCGTCACCTATGGGCCGATGCCGATCACCGTCAAAACCCCGGTGTGCCCGTTGGTGGTGTCCCCGCCGCCACGGGGCGCAGAGGGCATTTGGACCGTCGAAGGGCAGGGCGCCGACATCAAGGTTTTATGCCGCGATGCCGCGGGCAAGCTGCTCGGTTACGCCCTCACCGGTGCCGCCGTGATGGAAAAACTGGCCCTGAACAAAGAGCTTCCAGCTCTGTTGGCGTAAATACCGGTCGTTCTGTCGGAATCACCCCCCTTTTGCCCCAACAATGGCCGCGCCGATACTGGCGCGGGGCCTCACTGCGTGCCATCCTCACTCCTGTCTGCCGCAGAGTAGAGCACCTGCGGCGCTTTGGGCGCTGCTCCGCAGAGAGCAGCACGGACATAACAACAACAAACCGTCAAAGGGGCTTCACTCACATGCGTAAACCAGAACTCGCTGCAGCCATTGCTGAAAAAGCAGACCTCACCAAAGAACAAGCCAACCGCGTTCTCAACGCCGTTCTTGAAGAAATCACCGGTGCCCTGCACCACGGAAAAAGCGTGACGCTGGTGGGCTTCGGGACCTTCCTGCAACGCCATCGCGGTGCACGCACGGGCAAGAACCCGCAAACCGGTGAGCCAGTGAAAATCAAGGCCAGTAATACCGTTGCGTTCAAGCCGGGCAAGTTTTTGAAAGACAGCGTTAATCCGTAATCCGTTTTCACCTCCCGCGCAGCGGGGGAGTGGAATAAAAAATGGGCACGCCAACCAGGGTTGGGTGCCCATTTTTTGTGGGGGGGGCGAATCAGCCGAGCCCGCTTTGTTGTTTGGCGAGGATCGCCGCCATTTACGGCTCATCCAGATGATCCAGTGCCCGCTCTACCAGCAAATGCGCCCCCTCAGCCACGCGACTGATCGCCAGGGCTACTGAGCGGCGCGAGCCGTCTACATCATCGGCCAGGTCAGCGGCGATGGCGCTGATGGACAGCAGATCTTCCGAGGCATTGGCCAGTAGGGTTTCGGTATGGATGTCCGGGCAGACGCTGAAGAGCTGACCCCTGCGTTTCGACTTTTCTTGTTCTGGTGGAGCGAAGTGGTGGTCGAGGACGCGTTCGGCAGCCTCGTGGAGTTTTTTGGAATCGAGGGATTCGTAGGGGGATGTGGCTTCGTTTTCGGATGCGTCGGGTATCGGAGTCATTGGTGTAAATCCTTGGTTAAGAAGTTTTGCTCCCGATTTCGGACTTGCACATCCGGTCGCCGTTTTTGGTGGTGACGATCAGAGGTTATCGATGAATTCAAAATTCGCCTAGTTCATGTATAAGGCAGCATTTTGAAGGAAGTTTCCGATAGGTTTGCAGGGTAGAGGGATCAAAAGATCGCAGCCTTCGGCAGCTCCTACAGAATGTGTTTCTTCAGGTACAGAAGTGGCGTGTGGAGTGGCTGGAGTGATGTGTTGATAATTGTGACTTAGTAGTCATCGTGCAGGTAATGGTAATGATCTTCTGCTAATGCAGCTGGATACTGGTGTTATCACCTGAAGCCGTTAAACTGCCCCGGCCGTTCATTTTTCTCTTGAGGCTGTGCGCATGAAATTTCGTTTTCTGCTGTGGATGCTGGGTTTATTGATGGGTAAGGCCAGCCGGACCAATCCGGCGTTTCAGCAGCAACTGGGTGACAAGGACCTGGTGTTTCAGCTGCAGACCCTGGACGGAAAAGTGGCGCGGCATTTCCGCGTGAAGGAGCAACGCATCACCAGCCAATCGGGTGTGCATGCCGAGCCAGCGTTTGCGATTGCCTTTAAAGACGCCGCGTACGGCTTTGCCACGATGCAGGCGAAGAACAAGCAACTGGCGTTCATGACGGGGATTCAGGACAAGTCGATTCAGATCAAGGGCAACCCGGCGCTGGTGATCTGGTTTCAGGGGTTGACCAAGTATTTGAAGCCGAAGAAGGCCAAGCCCAAGGCTTGAGGCCTTTCAGGTAGACCGAGTGATATTCATTGCGAGCAGGCTCGCTCCCACAGGGTTCACCTGAATCCTGTGGGAGCGAGCCTGCTCGCGATGCTTTTCAGCCTTGAGTGAACTGCGAAGCCAGTTCACGCAGCAGCAGTTCAGCCTCAAGCACTTTACTGACGACATCGTCGGCTTTGTCGCGACTGATGCCCAGGCGTTCGAGCAGGGCGTCGGGGATGCCTTCGTCGGGGCCGGAGCCGATGCCACGGCTGCGCAGCAGGCGCACCGACAGGCACACCAGGTTCGGGTATTCGGCGTAGGCGCCATCGTAGGCCGGGTCGTGCTGGAAGCGCAGGGCGGTGGCCAGTTCTTCAGGCATGTCCCAGAAACGCATCAGCCATGAGCCGATCTGTTCACGACTGATGCCCAGCAGGTGTTGTTCCACGAAGCTGTGGCACAGGTGCGGGTTGACCTCCAAGTGGCGGCAGATCAGTGAAAAGTGCGGCGGGAACACGTGGGCCAGCAGCAGGTAGCCGAAGTTGTGCAGCAGGCCGGCCAGGTAGGTCAGGCCGGCTTCCGGACGCTGTGCACGAGGCATGGCGCGGGTCAGGCCTTCGATGACGGCGGCGGTGTAGATCGATTGCTGCCAGTACGGCGTGGAATGTTGCGGGTGATCCTTGGGCAGGCTCAGGGTTTTACCCAGGGCCAGGCCCAATGCCAGGTTGATCACCAGGTCGAAGCCCAACACGCGCACGATGGCATCTTCCACCGAGCGGATCTTGCCCGGCGAGGCGTAATACGGCGATGCCGCCCAGCTCACGACTTGTGCAGCCAGCGCCGGGTCGGTTTCGACCACGCCGGTGATGTCGTCGATGGTGGCATTGGGGTCGACGCGCAGCTTGATGATTTTTTGCGCGGTTTCGGCCAGTGGCGGAATTTCGATGGTCGCTTCCAGACGCTGCTGGATGCGCCGCGCGGTGAACGCCTGGACGGCCTGGGTGATTTCCTCGCGGTCGTCATCGGGGCGGTCGAGGTTGGGACGAATGCTGGACAGGTTTTCGCCGAAGTTGGCGGCGCTGGCCTTGGTCAGCATGGTCTTGAAGTCTTCGCTGGAGATTTCCAGCAGCACGCCCGGCTCACCGGAATTGACCAGCAGCTTTGGTTCGCGCAGCAGGCTTTCTTCGTACAGGCACGGAGAACTGGTGAGCGCCGGCAGGCCAGGCAACAGGCTCAGGTTGTGTTTGCCGAGCATTTTTTCCAGGCGTTCGACGGGTACGGCAGTGAGGCGGCGACCGGTGAGTTCGGTCAGGCGATTGAGGTCGAGCAACTGGCTCTGCGGGAACAACACCATCAACGCACCGACGCTGTCATCCAGCAGAACGGCCTGCACTTTGCGCGCGGCATTGAGGCCGTGATGGTCCAGCACTTCTTCGTAGGCAATGGCCAACTTGCCCAGCATCAGCCGAATAACCGACGGAGCGTGCGGGGTGGCGGGTGCGAGGGCAACTTCGGTCATGGACTGTATCCGTTTCAAAACAATTGCAGGAGTATAACCAGCTTGCTCAAACCCATGGCCCGGAAACTGCGACGGTGCTTACACTTGGCCGTATTGCTGCCCGTGACGCAGCCAGCGGTCGAGTAGCGGGCTGACGTGGGTCGGCCAGCGTTCGAGCAATGCCTGGGCTGCATCCCGTACGGCGGGCAACAAATCGGCATCGCGCATCAGGTCTGCGACCTTGAATTGGAGCAGGCCGGTTTGCCGGGTGCCGAGCATTTCGCCGGGGCCGCGCAGTTCCAGATCCTTTTCGGCGATGACGAAACCATCGTTGGTTTCGCGCATGATACCCAGGCGCTGGCGGCCGATCTGCGACAGCGGCGGATGGTAGAGCAGCACGCAATGGCTGACGGCACTGCCCCGGCCGACGCGGCCACGCAACTGGTGCAGTTGCGCCAGGCCCAGGCGTTCGGGGTTCTCGATGATCATCAGGCTGGCGTTGGGTACGTCCACGCCCACTTCGATCACCGTGGTCGCGACCAGCAGTTGCAGGTTGCCGGCCTTGAACTCGGCCATCACCGCGGCTTTTTCTGCAGGCTTCATGCGGCCGTGGATCAGCCCGACCTTCAACTCGCCGAGGGCGGCGGTGAGGTCCTCATAGGTGGTTTCGGCGGCCTGGCAGGTCAACTCTTCCGACTCTTCGATCAGTGTGCAAACCCAATAGGCCTGACGCCCTTCGGCGCAGGCGCTACGCACCCTCTCGATGACTTCGACCCGCCGGGTGTCGGTGATCAGCACGGTGTTGACCGGGGTTCGGCCGGGGGGCAGTTCGTCGAGGATCGAGGTGTCGAGGTCGGCGTAGGCGCTCATGGCCAGCGTGCGCGGAATCGGCGTGGCGGTCATGATCAACTGGTGCGGGCACATGCGCCCGCCGACGCCCTTCTGCCGCAAGGCCAGACGCTGCTGCACGCCGAAACGATGTTGTTCGTCGATGATCACCAGCGCCAGGTTCTTGAATTGCACTTCGTCCTGGAACAGCGCGTGGGTGCCAACCACCATCGGTGTGCCGCTGGCGATTTGCTCCAGCGCGGCTACGCGGTTCTTGCCCTTGAGCTTACCGGCGAGCCACGCGACTTCGATGCCCAGCGGTTCGAGCCAGCGCTTGAAGGTGATGAAGTGCTGCTCGGCGAGAATCTCGGTGGGCGCCATCAGCGCGACCTGATAGCCGGCCTCCAATGCTTGCAGCGCTGCAAGGGCGGCTACCACGGTTTTACCGGCGCCAACGTCGCCCTGGATCAGCCGTAGCATCGGCTCGTGCTGGCTGAGGTCGTAAGCGATTTCGTTGCCGACCCGTTGCTGGGCACCGGTCGGGTTGAAGCCGAGGTTGGCCAGGTATTTGGCCGGCAGTTGCGTGGCTTTGGGCATCGCGGGCGCACGCAGGGAGCGCATGCTTTCGCGCAGACGCTGTTGTGACAATTGATGGGTCAGCAGTTCTTCGAAGGCCAGGCGGTGCTGTGCCCAGTGGTGACCGAGGGCCAGTTCATCGACGTCGGCATCGGCGGGCGGGTTGTGCAGGTAGCGGATCGCATCGGCCAGCGGCGCTAACTGGTAGTCGCGGGCCAGTTCGTTCGGCAGCCAGTCGGGCAGGCTGCTGGGGCCGAGCAGGGTGAGGGTCTGCATGCACAACTGGCGCAAGCGCTGTTGGGTCAGGCCTTCGGTGAGCGGGTAAACCGGGGTCAGGGTTTCATCCACCGGAGGTGGTTCGTCGCCGGTGATGGCGCGGTATTCCGGGTGGTAGATCTCCAGCCCCGAAGCACCGGGCCGCGCCTCGCCGTAGCAGCGAATCCGCGTGCCGCGTTTGAGGCCTTCTTTCTGCGCGTTGCTGAAATGGTAGAAACGCAGGCTTAAGCCACCGGTGCCGTCCTGTAGTCGAACCACCAGGCTGCGCCGACGGCCCATGACCACGTCGGCGCCGCTGACGGTACCTTCGATGACCGCGTCCTGTCCGGGTCGCAAAGCGCCAATCGGAACCACGCGGGTGCGGTCCTGATAGCGCAGCGGCAGGTGAAACAGCACGTCCTGGAGGTTTTCCAGGCCGACTTTGGCCAGTTTCTCGGCCATGGCTTCACCGACACCCTTGAGTGCCGTCACCGACACTTGCGACAACTCGCTCATGACCGTTGCTTAGCCCGCAGCGACTTGCGTCGCTGGCTTGGCCACCGAGCACAGGCGAATGGAGTCGGCGAGGATTTCAATCGCCTTCGGACGCGGGAAGCTGGCGCGCCAGGCAATGGCCACGGTGCGGAACGGTACGGGTGCCGAGAGCGGGCGCACTTCGATCACGCCGGGGGCGTAGTGATGGCTGTCGACTGCCGATAACGGCAGGATCGAAATACCCAGGCCGGACGCGACCATGTGGCGAATGGTTTCCAGGGAGCTGGATTCCACCGTGGTGTGCTTGGCGCCGTCGTTGCCTTTGGTCAGGGTCGGGCAGGCTTCCAGTACCTGATCGCGGAAGCAGTGGCCTTCGCCGAGCAGCAGCAGGCTCTTGTCGTTGAGCAGGCTGGCGTCGATGGATTCTTTTTGCGTCCACGGGTGCTGCGCTGGCATGAGCACGTAGAACGGCTCGTCGTAGAGTTGCAGGGTCAGCACGTCGGCTTCATTGAACGGCAGGGCGATGATGATCGCGTCGAGTTCGCCGTTGCGCAGTTTGTCGCGCAGCACGTGGGTGAAATTTTCCTCGATGTACAACGGCATCTGCGGGGCGACCCGGTGCAGTTGTGGAATCAGGTGCGGAAACAGGTAAGGCCCGACGGTGTAGATCGCGCCGACTTTGAGCGGGGCGGTCAGTTGATTCTTGCCGGCTTGGGCCAGTTCGCGGATGCCCTGGGCTTGTTCCAGCACTTTTTGCGCCTGGGCAACGATGCCTTCGCCGACTGGGGTCAGGCGCACGGCGCTTTTGCTGCGCTCGAAAATCAGCACACCGAGTTCGTCTTCAAGCTTTTTCACGCCCACCGAAAGGGTCGGCTGGCTGACGTGGCAACGCTCGGCCGCGTGGCCGAAGTGCTGCTCTTGGGCGAGGGTAACGATGTAGCGTAATTCTGTAAGAGTCATAGCAAGCGTCCATGAAGTTGCGGGCCAAGCATACCGGCTGCAATCGATAGACGCACGTTATCAGACTGAGTGTGTCGAGTGACACCGGACAATGCCGGATTGCCGCTGGCAGATAAGCGAAAGGCACCTTTCGGTGCCTTTTGGGCTTGGAACGCGACCTTCCTGCTGGCAGAAACCTCTGTGGGAGCGAGCTTGCTCGCGATGACGGTTTAACATTCAACGTAGATGTCGAATGTTATGCCCTCATCGCGAGCAAGCTCGCTCCCACATGGGCTGGCGGTGTTTTTTAGCGCCGGCGTTTTTCCAGCGAGTAAACAAAGGGTGCAACAATTTCGATGGAGCCATTGGTCAGCATGTCGGCCGGTGGCTTGGGCAGCGGTTGGGCGCGGCGGATCATTTCCAGGGTGGCCCGGTCCAGATCGGCAGTGCCCGAGGCGCCTACCAGCTCAAATGACAGTACATTGCCTTCGGCATCCACAACGAAACGCAAGCGGTTCATGCCTTCCTTGCCCCGCGCCTGTGCGCTCGCAGGGTACTTTTTGTACTTCTGCAGGTGCGCCAGCAGCGTGCCTTGCCAACTGGCCTTGGCCGCCAGTTGAGCCGGCGAAGGGCCGGGCGCAGGTTGCGCGGATTTCTCCGTTGGCGCCTGAGTCTGTTGCGTTTCGGCCGGTTTCTCTTCGGCCGGCTTTTCCTTCGGCGGTTCGGGTTTCTTCTCTACCGGCTTGGGCGGCTGCGGCTTCGGCTTGGGTTTGACCGGCTTGGGCACGGCAATTTCAGCTTTCGGCGCTTCGGCGAGCTTGGGTATCGGCAGTTCTTCAACCGGAGCCGGTGGCTGCGGCGGGGTGACTACCTTCGGCGGAGCAGGCGGTGGCGGGGCAGGAACCGGTGCCAACTCGACCATCATTGCCTGAGGGGGCAATTCGATGGGCGGACGGGCGGACCAGTTCAGCGCCAGCGCGATGGCCAGCGCGTGAACACCCAGCACCACGGCCAGGCTACCGCTGTAACGCGTCAGCTTATGGCGCGTCGTGATCATTTTTTGGCTGCCGACTCGAGACCGACCAGACCCACCTTCAGGTAACCGGCAGAGCGCAGGTTGTCCATCACGCTCATCAGGTCGCCGTAATCCACGCCTTTGTCGGCCTGGAAGAAGATTGTCGTGTCTTTCTTGCCCTGGGTTTTGGCATCGAGCGTGGCGCCGAGTGCTTCGGCCTTCACTTCGTCTTCGCCGAGGAACAGGCGCTGGTCAGCCTTGACGCTGAGGAACACCGGTTTCTCTGGCCGCGGCGCCGGTTTGGCGGTCGAGGCGGGCAGGTCGACCTTGATGTCCACGGTGGCCAGAGGGGCCGCCACCATGAAGATGATCAACAGCACCAGCATCACGTCGATGAACGGCGTGACGTTGATTTCGTGGTTTTCGGACAGATCGTCGTCTGCCCCTTCTTTCAAATGCAGGCCCATGGCCGATTACCCCACTTTCACCATGTGCGGTTGCGAGCTGCGCTCAGGCTGGTGGTCGAGGTCGCGGCTGACCAGCAGCAGGACCTGTGCCGAAGCGTCGGACACCTGGGCCTTGTAGCCGGCAATGGAGCGGGCGAAGACGTTGTAGATCACGACTGCCGGGATCGCTGCAACCAGGCCCAGCGCGGTAGCCAGCAGGGCTTCGGCGATGCCTGGAGCGACGACGGCGAGGTTGGTGGTCTGGGTTTTGGCAATGCCGATGAAGCTGTTCATGATGCCCCACACGGTGCCGAACAGACCGACGAACGGCGCAGTCGAGCCGATGGTCGCCAGTACGCCGGTACCGGTGCTCATGTTGCGACCGCAGGCCGCGACCAGGCGCTCAAGACGGAAGCTGACGCGTTCCTTGATGCCTTCTTTCTCACGGCTGTTGACCGACAGGCGCATCTCTTCGAGGGCGTCATGTACCAACAGGTTGGCCAGGGTGCCTTCCTTCGCCGCAGTGACGCTGGCTTCCTTGAGGGAGGCAGATTTTTTCAGTTGGGCGATTTCACCACGCAGTCGACGCTTGGCGCCCATCAGCTCAAGACCCTTGGCGATCCAGATGGTCCAGGTGATGATCGAGGCGATGGCCAGGCCGATCATCACGATTTTCACGATGATGTCGGCATTCTTGTACATGCCCCACGGCGACAGGTCATGGGCCATGCCCAGGGTGTTGTCGGCTTCGAGGACTTCAGGAACGTCTTCACCCAAGGTTTCTGCCGGTGCTGCCTGGGCAGGATCGGTCGCGGCCGGTGCAGGTGCTGTAGCGGCGGCCGGAGTAGCGGGTACCTGGGCATCGGCGAAAGCGGCGACTGGTGCGAGCATCAGGCTGAGGAGCAGGGCGGCCACCGCGCTCCAGGCGCGAGGTCGATTGGTTGGCGAAGCGGAGAATTGATTGCGTGTCATGCTGGCCGGACCTGAGAGAAAAAACGGGTGATGTTCTTCCAGGCCTCGAAGGCCGAGAACAAAAGTGGGGAGGCATTATTGCAATTAATTCTTGTTAACAAAAGTAATAGCGTCTCTTTTTTTCCTGCATTGCTAGCCGCYTGTCTATTGCCGGCGCTAGTCTGTGGCTTTCCGATGGGAGTTTTCTGATGTCTGCGCCTACTGTTTTGATCGCCGGCTGCGGTGACGTCGGCAGCCGCCTGGCCACACAATTGCTGGCGGCGGGGTGGGAGGTCCATGGCCTGCGACGCGACGTTTCACGTCTGCCCAAGGGCGTCATCGGTGTTGCCGGTGACCTGTTCGACAAAGACTGCCCGGCTACCTGGCCAATCGGCGCGGTGGATTATCTGGTGTATTGCGCGGCGGCCACCGATCACGACGAAGCCGGCTACCGCGCTGCGTATATCCAGGGTCTGGAGCATGTGCTGGAGTGGCTGAACGACTACGGGCAGATGCCCAATCGCCTGTTGTTCGTTTCCAGCAGCAGTGTTTACGGTCAGCAGAATGGCGAATGGATCGACGAGACTTCACCGACCGTGGCGGCGGGCTATTCCGGGCGTGTGATGCTCGAAGCCGAGCAGCTTGCCCTCAAAAGCGGAATTCCGGCGAGTATCGTGCGCCTGACCGGCATTTATGGTCCGGGCCGTGAGTGGCTGCTGACTCAGGTTCGTCGGGGGTATCGCGTGGTAACCGATCCGCCGTTGTATGCCAATCGGATTCATGCCGACGATGCCGCTGGGTTGATGGCGTGCCTGCTTGAGGCGGATCGGCGTGGCGTGGCGCTGGATGATGTCTACATCGGCGTCGATGACGCACCGGCCGCGCTGGCGGATGTGGTGGGCTGGTTGCGTGAGTATCTGGGTGTGACCGAATGGGCCGATGACGACAGCGTGCGTCGCACTGGCAGTAAGCGCTGCAGCAATTCGCGGGCGAAGGCCTTGGGCTGGAAGCCGAAGTACCCGAGTTTTCGCGAGGGGTATGCGGCGATTCTTGAGGGGCGCTGCTGACTTTCAGGCACTCTGAAACAACTGTGGGAGCGAGCTTGCTCGCGATGAGGCCATAACATCCAACATCATCGTTGACTGTTATGCCGCCATCGCGAGCGAGCTCGCTCCCACAGTGTTTTGTGGTTTTCTCAACGGACGCTTACTGCTTTTCGAGCAACCACTTGCGCTCACCCGGGGTGAACGAGGGCATCTCGTCCGCCTGCGCGGTGTTCACGGTCTGGAAAATCTCCAGTTCCTTGCCCTTGCGCGCAAAGATCCAGGCGTTGCCCTGGCCATTTTGTTGCAGCCACATATTGTCGTTGCCGCCGCTCATGGATGCGCAATCGCCGGCCAGGCACAACGCATAGCGGTCGCTGCCTGGCAGGCCGGTCACCTGGCCATCGGCCTGGAATTGCACGTTGCTGCCTTCGCCGGGACCGCTGACGATTGTCCAGCCGCCGCCCATGTAGGCTGAATACAGTGCACGCTCGAAGCTGGCGCCGATCGGAGCGCCCTCCGGCACCGGGATCTGGGCGCGGTCGAAGACCTRTTCGGGCTCGTTGTCGCTGGCGGACTGGCTCAGTTGCTTGCCGTCACGCTTCAGCTCGCTGGCCGAACTGCCATAAAAGTCGACTTTCCAGGCACCGGACTCTTCACCCAGCAGTTTGCCTTCGACGTTTTCAAAGCCGTTGGTGTAGCGGGCCTGACTGGCCTTGGTGTTGATGTCCCATTCCAGATTCGGGCCATAGGCCTGGAGCGCTTCACGCAGGGGGACACCTTTGGCTGCAGCATCGATCGCCACCTGGTTGATCCAGGTGCCGCTGACATCACGATCGGCAGGGTTGCTGGCACATCCGCCCAGGAACAGGGCGAGCAGCGAGAGAGCGAGCGCGTTGCGCATGGTGGAATCCTTTCAAGCTTTCTTTACAGCAGAGCAGTCGGCGCAGATTGGGGCTGCGCCGCTCGCATTACTCGATGACCAGGATGGCATCCATTTCAACCTGCGAACCCTTTGGCAGGGCTGCTACACCGATGGCGGCGCGGGCAGGGTAAGGCTGGTCGAAGTACTTGCCCATGATCTCGTTGACCTTGGCGAAGTGGCTCAGGTCGGTGAGGAAGATGTTCAGCTTGACGATGTCCTTGAACGAACCGCCAGCGGCTTCAGCCACGGCCTTGAGGTTCTCGAACACCTGGACGGTCTGGGCTTCGAAGCCTTCAACCAGTTCCATGGTTTTTGGGTCCAGGGGAATCTGACCCGACATGTAAACGGTGTTGCCAGCCTTGATCGCCTGGGAGTAAGTACCGATGGCGGCCGGGGCCTTGTCGCTGGTGATAACAGTCTTGGTCATGTATGACTCCTTGTAATGTGTTGGCGAGCTATGCACGCATGCGGGTGATGCGAATCACCCCGGACAAGGCGCGCAGTTTCTTGATCACGCGGGCCAGGTGCACGCGGTCGTGCACGCTGACCACCAACTGGACCACGCTGATGCGACCATCGCGTTCGTCCATGCTGATTTTCTCGATATTGCCGTCGGCCGCGTTGACGCTGCTGGCCAGCAGGGCGATCAGGCCGCGCTGGTGCTCCAGCTCGACGCGCAGCTCGACGTTGAATTCGCCGGTGACATCCTTGGCCCACGAGAGCTGGATGCATTTTTCCGGGTTGTGGCGGATTTCGCTGATGTTGCGGCAATTATCCAGGTGCACGACCATGCCTTTGCCGGCGGACAGGTGGCCGACAATCGGGTCGCCCGGGATCGGCGTGCAGCACTTGGCGTAGCTGAGCACCAGGCCTTCGGTGCCGCGAATCGCCAGCGGGCCTTCCGGACTTGGCAAATGTTCGCCTTCGCCCAGCAGTCGGCGGGCCACCACATAGGCCATGCGATTGCCCAGACCGATGTCTTCGAGCAAATCTTCGATCAGTTCGAGACGGTACTCGGTAAGCATGGCCTTGACGCGTTCAGCCGGGATTTTCTCCAGCGCGCTGTCGAAACCGTTGAGGACCTTGTTCAGCAGGCGTTCGCCGAGGCTGATGGATTCGGAGCGGCGTTGCAGTTTCAGTGCGTGGCGGATGTGCGTGCGCGCCTTGCCGGTGACCACGAAGTTAAGCCAGGCCGGGTTCGGGCGGGCGCCGGGGGCGCTGACAATCTCGACCGTGGAGCCGCTTTGCAGCGGTTCGGACAGCGGCGCGAGACGACGATTGATTCGGCAGGCAATACAGCTGTTGCCCACGTCGGTGTGCACTGCGTAAGCGAAGTCGACCGCGGTGGAGCCCTTGGGCAGCTCCATGATCCGGCCTTTGGGGGTGAACACGTAGACCTCGTCCGGGAACAGGTCGATCTTCACGCTTTCGATGAACTCCAGCGAGTTGCCGGCGCGTTGCTGCATTTCCAGCACGCCTTTGACCCACTGGCGGGCGCGGGCATGGGTGCCTTTGGGCTGCTCGTCGCCACTGGATTTGTACAGCCAATGGGCGGCGATGCCGTTGTTGGCCATCTCTTCCATTTCGCGGGTGCGGATCTGGATCTCGATCGGTACGCCGTGCATGCCGAACAGCGTGGTGTGCAGCGACTGATAGCCGTTGGCCTTGGGGATCGCGATGTAATCCTTGAAGCGTCCCGGCAGTGGCTTGTACAAATTATGTACAGCGCCCAGCACGCGGTAGCAGGTATCGACCTTGTCGACGATGATCCGGAACGCGTAGACGTCCATGATCTCGTTGAAGGCCCGACGCTTGCCGCGCATTTTCTTGTAGATGCCGTAGAGGTGTTTCTGCCGGCCGCTGACCTCGCCCTGGATGCCATCGATAGCCAGGCAGTGGCTCAAGGACTCTTCGATCTTGTTGACGATTTCCTTGCGGTTGCCCCGGGCGCGTTTGACCGCCTGGTAGATCCGCGCGGAACGCATCGGGTGCATGGCCTTGAAACCGAGGTCTTCGAATTCTATGCGGATGGCGTGCATGCCCAGCCGGTTGGCGATGGGCGCATAAATTTCCAGGGTTTCCTTGGCGATGCGTCGGCGTTTTTCGCCGGACAACACTTCCAGGGTGCGCATGTTGTGCAGACGGTCGGCTAGCTTGACCAGGATCACGCGAATGTCGCGGGCCATGGCCATGGCCATTTTCTGGAAGTTTTCAGCCTGGGCTTCCGCCTTGGTCTCGAAATTCATCTGGGTCAGTTTGCTGACCCCGTCGACCAGTTCGGCCACGGTTTCGCCGAACTGCGCTTGCAGCGCTTCCTTGGCAATGCCGGTGTCTTCGATCACGTCATGCAGCATTGCAGCCATCAGGCTCTGATGGTCCATGTGCATGTCGGCAAGAATATTCGCAACCGCGAGTGGGTGCGTGACGTACGCCTCGCCGCTACGGCGGCGTTGGCCGTCGTGGGCTTGTTCGGCGTAGAAATACGCTCGGCGGACCAGGTTTACCTGGTCCTTGCCGAGGTAGGTCGATAAGCGATCGGCGAGGGCGTCTATGCTCGGCATGATATCTCCTGCCGTAAGCTTTTATCCCGCGCCGTGCTACGTCGACCAGGCATAGGCTTAGACGGCCTCGTTGGACTCGTCCTCGAATGCAGCAAAAAGCGGTTCATCTTCAACGATTTCGGCTTCGGCGATAGCTGCGTAGTCGATCAGGCCTTCAGCGATTTCGCGCAGGGCGACGACGGTAGGCTTGTCGTTTTCCCATGCTACTTTCGGCTCTTTGCCGCCGGTGGCCAGTTGACGGGCACGCTTGGTAGAGAGCATGACCAGCTCAAAGCGGTTATCCACGTGTTCTAGGCAGTCTTCAACGGTTACGCGGGCCATGGTCTTCCTCGTAGCAAATGCAATATGCGCGCTGCCCGGATGGGCGAGCGGACTCAACAGTTTAAAAAATCACCAGCGATTAGGGAAGCGCTGATTTTTTGACCAAGCCCTTCAACGCGCTGCAAGTACCAATGTAAAGCCCTTGCAGCTGTTTTGGGAAGAGCTGTCAGGCAAGCAATTCAGCAAGTAATTTGCCGTGGCGCTGCTGCTGGCGTTTCTGAATCAGCTGATTGGCGCGGAAAATCGCCTTCAGATCGTGCAGTGCGTGGGCGAAATCGTCGTTGATGATCAAGTAGTCGTAGTCGACATAGTGGCTCATTTCGCTGACGGCTTCGCGCATCCGGCCGTCAATGATCTCGTCACTGTCCTGGCCGCGATTGGTCAGGCGCTGGTGCAGGGCCTGTAATGACGGCGGCAAAATGAAGATCGAGCGGGCCTGAGGCATCAGCTTGCGCACTTGCTCGGCACCTTGCCAGTCGATTTCCAGAATCAGGTCGTGGCCTTCGTCCAGGGTCTGCTGCAGGTGGCTTTGCGAAGTTCCGTAGAGATTGCCGAACACTTCGGCGCGCTCGAGGAAATCTCCGTGCTCGATCATTTTCACGAACTCGCTACGGTCGACGAAGTGATAGTTCACGCCATTCACTTCACCGGGGCGCATGGCGCGGGTGGTGTGGGAGACCGAGACGCGGATCTCCGGATCGGCGTCGGTCAGGGCCTTGACCAGACTGCTCTTGCCCGCGCCAGAAGGGGCGGAAATGATGTACAGGGTGCCAGTGCTGTGTGTCATGTCGGGGTAGCCTTACTCAATATTCTGCACTTGTTCGCGCATCTGCTCGATCAACACCTTGAGGTTGACCGCAGCCTGGGTGCTGCGCGGGTCGAAGGCTTTGGAGCCCAGTGTGTTGGCTTCGCGATTGAGTTCCTGCATCAGGAAGTCCAGGCGCCGACCGGCAGCGCCGCCGGATTTGAGCACCCGGCGAACTTCGATGATGTGGGTGCTCAGGCGATCCAGTTCTTCGGCGACGTCGCTTTTTTGCGCGAGCATGACCATTTCCTGTTCCAGGCGCTGCGGGTCCATCTCGGCCTTCATGTCGGCGAAGCGGTCGAGGACTTTCTGGCGCTGGGTGGCGAGCATTTGCGGGACCAGTTCGCGCAAAGTCACCACGTCGTCTTCGATGGAGGTCAGACGCTCGTTGATCAGCCGCGCCAACTCCGCGCCTTCGCGCTCGCGGCCGGCCTTGAGTTCCTTGAGGCCCTGATTGAACAGAGCCAGCGCTTCGGCGTTCAAGGCTTGCGGATCGATGGCGTCGCCTACCAGTACGCCGGGCCAGGCCAGGACTTCCAGCGGGTTCAGCGCAGCCGGGTTCTTGATCAGGCTGGCGATGGTCTCGGCGGCGGCGACCAGTTGCGCGGCACGTTCCTGATCAATTTGCAGCGCCTTGCCGGTGTTTTCTTCGGTGAAGCGCAGGGTGCATTCGAGCTTGCCCCGCGATATACCCTGGCGCAGGGCTTCACGAACAGCGCCCTCGAGGTCGCGAAAGGACTCCGGCAGGCGCAGGTGGGGTTCCAGGTAGCGGCTGTTGACCGACCGCAGCTCCCAGCTCAGGGTGCCCTGGACGCCGGCGTTTTCGACGCGGGCGAAGGCGGTCATGCTGTGCACCATGGCGGTACCTCGCAATGCAGATCGGCACCGAACCGAGGTTCCGGGAATCCGATATCAATGAATTAAAGCCGACTGACGGCAAAGGCGCAGGATTGTAGCGCAGTGGCGCGGATGCGCCCAAACACACGGTGTGACAAAGAGCGGCAGGCCTTCGCCGACGTGCGGTGCAGAGCCCTCGGTCGTCGGCGGAATTTTTTAGACGTGCCCAGTGGCGGCCGGCGGCTCTATAATGCTCCGCAGTTTTCCGTCCCCAGTACAGGTACTCCCTATGATACGTCCAAGTGGTCGCGCTGCCGATCAGCTCCGCTCGATCCGCATCACCCGCAACTACACCAAACACGCCGAGGGTTCTGTGCTGGTCGAGTTCGGTGATACCAAGGTCATCTGCACCGTCAGCGTTGAGCCGGGCGTACCGCGTTTCCTGAAAGGCCAGGGCCAGGGTTGGTTGACTGCCGAGTACGGCATGCTGCCGCGTGCTACCGGCGAGCGTAACCAGCGTGAAGCCAGCCGTGGCAAGCAAGGTGGTCGCACCCTGGAAATCCAGCGTCTGATCGGTCGCTCCCTGCGCGCTGCGCTGGACATGTCCAAGCTGGGCGACGTCACCCTGTACGTCGACTGCGATGTGATCCAGGCCGATGGCGGTACCCGCACGGCTTCGATTACCGGTGCCATGGTTGCGCTGATCGATGCCTTGAAAGTCATCAAGAAGCGTGGCGGCCTGAAGGGTGGTGACCCGGTCAAACAGATGATCGCTGCTGTCTCCGTGGGCATGTACAAGGGTGAGCCGGTGCTTGACCTCGACTACCTGGAAGACTCGGCCGCCGAGACGGACCTGAACGTGGTGATGACCAGCGCTGGTGGTTTCATCGAAGTCCAGGGCACTGCCGAAGGCGCGCCGTTCCAGCCTGAAGAGTTGAACGCCATGCTCGAGCTGGCGAAGAAAGGCATGAACGAGATCTTCGAACTGCAAAAGGCCGCATTGGCCGACTGACCGGACTGCTCCAGGCAAGGAGGACGCCATGAGTGATGAGCAACTGCCACTGCCCACGCCGAGCCAAGAGGTGCGTCAGTGGGCCATGTTTTGCCACTTGTCCGCCTTGCTGGGGATCTGGATTCCGTTTGGCACGATCATCGGCCCGCTGATTCTCTGGCAGATGAAGCGCGAGATGGACCCGTTCATCGATGCTCAGGGCAAGGAAGCGCTGAACTTTCAGATCTCCGTCGCCATTGCCTCGGCCATTTGCTTCTTGCTGATGGTGGTGATTATCGGGTTCTTCCTGTTTGGCCTGATCGCCATCGGTGCGCTGGTGCTGACGATCATCGCCGGGGTGAAGGCCAATGAAGGGCAGCCTTATCGGTATCCGTTCACCTGGCGGTTGATCAAGTAAGCCAGGACGCTGATGCTGTTTTAAGCGCAGTTCAATACAAATGCCCCGACATGTTGGGGCATTTGTATTTTTGCAATCAGATTAATCTCTAATGTTGCGTACTTGGTCGCTCGCTGTTCAAGCGAAGTTCATTCGTGCAAATAAAACTTCTTACACGTTTAGTCACAAACTGCAAAGCTCAGTGCAGCTTGTATGCTTGGCAATGAGGCTTGGCGATTGATAAAGTTGCCGCAAGTAATATTTATAATGAAATATTTCGATATATTCGGACCATTGACGGCCTCTGAATCCAATACTAGTCAGTGTTGAGATGGATCAACCTGTTCAAGAGGCGTGCCCAGGTAAAAAGTTCGCCCCTGAATGTTACGGCAAGAATATCCCAAATGCTTCAGCTCGATTTTTATGGAACACTTGTTGCCGCCTCTTTAGTACTTTTGCTGGGGCGCGCTCTTGTCTCACGTATTGGCTTTTTACGTATTTATAATATCCCGGAGCCTGTAGCAGGCGGCCTGGTGGTTGCTTTGGGCCTTCTGGCTTTGAGAACCCTCGATTTTGAAATCCGATTTGATACCTCGCTGCAAACTCCCTTGATGTTGGCGTTTTTTGCCACCATCGGCTTGAGTRCAGACTTCGCCAGCCTGAAGAAGGGCGGGCGCRTCGTGGGGATCTTTCTGCTGGCGGTTGTCGGACTTCTGGTGATCCAGAATGCGATGGGCATCGGACTCGCAACGGCGTTGGGGCTCGATCCCTTGATGGGCTTGCTGACGGGTTCGATTACCTTGGCAGGCGGCCACGGTACAGGTGCTGCGTGGGGGGCGACGTTCAGCGAGAAGTTCGGTCTGGCGTCTGCCTCTGAACTGGCCATGGCC
Organism: Pseudomonas sp. P5_A2_2; assembly: GCF_054177685.1. Taxonomy (NCBI): domain Bacteria; kingdom Pseudomonadati; phylum Pseudomonadota; class Gammaproteobacteria; order Pseudomonadales; family Pseudomonadaceae; genus Pseudomonas; species Pseudomonas sp. P5_A2_2. The sequence goes on along the minus strand of NZ_JBGCUL010000007.1, from coordinate 1,581 downwards.
TCTGCGACGTTTGGCCTGGTGCTGGGCGGTTTGATTGGTGGGCCGGTTGCCCGCCTGCTCATCAGCCGTGTCCAGACACCCGGCCTCGAGCAGGAAAAGCCACGGTTGCCCAAGGGTTTTGAGCAGCCGAACAAAGAGCGCTCGATCACGTCATTTTCACTTGTCGAGACACTGGCTCTGATCGCGGTCAGCCTGCTGACGGGCTCACTCCTGAATGGGTGGCTTCAAGGAACCGCATTTGAGTTGCCGACATTCGTTTGCGTGTTGTTCGTGGGCGTGGTTTTACGAAACGGGCTTTCGGCGCTTGGCGTGTATCAGGTGTTTGAGCGTGAAGTCTCAGTGCTGGGGAACGTCAGCTTGTCGCTGTTTCTGGCGATCGCTCTGATGTCGCTCAAGCTGTGGGATCTGGCTGCACTGGCTTTGCCGATCTTCATCATCCTGGCTGCACAAACGCTGGTCATGGCACTGTTCGCGATTTTTGTGACGTTCAGGATGATGGGCAGTAACTACGATGCGGCTGTACTGGCGTCAGGGCACTGCGGTTTTGGACTGGGTGCCACGCCAACAGCCATCGCTAACATGCAAGCGGTGACACAGCGCTACGGACCTTCGCAGATAGCCTTCCTGGTGGTGCCAATGGTGGGTGCTTTCTTCATCGACATCATTAATGCGATCGTGATCAAGTTGTACCTTGCACTGCCGTTTATCGCCGCGGCTTGAAGTTCAGGTCGCTGGGAGCCCCTGGATAGAGCRCATAAAAAATGCCCGTATCTYRCGATACGGGCATTTTTTCGACTGTCTATCAGACTGCTCAGTGAAAAATCACTTAGATCGTCAGCGTCCAGTCGTAGTCCACGATCAGCGGTGCGTGTTGCGAGAACCGCGGCTGGCGTGGCAAGCGTGCGCTACGCACGAAGCGGCGCAGGCCTGGGGTCAGCAGTTGATAGTCGAAGCGCCAACCGAGGTTAAGCATCTCCGCCTGTTCGTTGTCTGGCCACCAGCTGTACTGGTCGCCTTCACGGCTGACTTCACGCAGGGCATCGACATAACCCATGTTGCCGACAATCTCGTCCATCCAGGCACGTTCAGGTGCCAGGAAGCCCGGAGATTGCTGGCTGTCGCGCCAGTTCTTGATATCCAGCTTCTGTTGCGCCACATACAGCGAGCCACAGTAAATGTACTCGCGACGTTTGCGCCGCTGTTTATCCAGATAACGGGCGAAGTCGTCCATTAGCTTGAACTTCTGATTCAAGTCTTCATCGCCGTTCTGCCCCGAAGGGAGCAGCAAGGTCGCGATGCTGACCTTGTCGAAATCGGCTTGCAGGTAGCGCCCGTAGCGGTCGGCCGTCTCGAAACCGAGACCGCTGATGACAGCCTTCGGTTGCAACCSCGAATACAAAGCCACGCCGCCTTGGGCGGGGACTTCGGCATCGCAGGCATAAAGGAAGTAGCCATCCAGTTGGAAGGCTGGGTCATCCAGTTCAAAGGCGGAGGCACGGGTGTCCTGCAGGCAGATGACGTCGGCATTCTGTGCTTGCAGCCAACTGAGCAAACCACGCTCGACTGCAGCCTGAATACCAT
>NZ_JBGCUL010000483.1:0-3425 GCF_054177685.1 Pseudomonas sp. P5_A2_2 | reverse complement strand
TCCCTCATCCACTCGCCGAAGGAAGGAGCAGGATCTGCTTCGAACCATTTTGTTGGGGAAGAAGAAGGTTGAAGCTTGTGCAGTGTGTAATCGCCTGCTACCAGTGGATATATTGGTCATCGGGCACATTCGGAAACGGCATTCTTGCACTCCCGAAATTAAAAAAGATCTCGCCAACGTGATGCCAATATGTTTACTTGGCTGCGACCGGTTATTCGAAAATGGCTACATCTACATAGATGATAAGGGAATCATTCAAGCAGCGAAACATGYCAAACCTATGGCTGAACTTAAAGCTGTAATCGATAGCCTTGTGGGTAACCTTTGTACTGCTTGGGGAGTTGCATCTGAACCATACTTTTCCTGGCATAGAGTTCATCCGCGAAAGTTTAACTAGTGCGGTGTACAATTGCAATGCACTGGGGATTCTATCTGGAGCGAATAAAATGAAAGCTAATGAAGGGCTTGGGGCTGCGGTAATTGCAGGGTTGATAGGTGTTATAGGATCCTGTTTAGGGGCGTTAGTGGCTGGCAATTATGCGGCAGACGCTGCTAAGGCACAAATTGATGTTCAATTGTCGTTGTTGAAGTCAGAGACCGCTTTGAAGTTGCTAGAGTATAGGGCTGAGCCAATGGCAAGCTTATATGCGGCAATTAGTAGATTTGATAATGCTAATCTACAAGGGGAGGAATTGTTTTCCGCAGCTAGAGCTCTTGCTGCAGCTGCTGCATCATGTGCAGCGCGATTAGATGGAAAAGCGAGTGTGCTATGCTCTCGTATTCAAAGTACTGCAAATAATTTTGTTCATATTTCTCCTAGTGATATTGAACAAAAGATGCGGGCAAATGATTTGATTAATGCCAATTTTTTCAGGCTTAAGAAAGTCTATGCTAGTATGCAAGACGCAGCGATAAAGGCCGCAATTGGAGAAGGAGATTTAAAGGCTTCTACTATTAGAGTAGCTAAGGATCCTGTGGACTAGATTAATCCAAAAGATAGCGCTTTTATCAAGCATATCCCTATCCATTTAACAACAGGCACAGCCTTGCTATTTCCTAAGGATTTGTAGCGCGGGCCATCCGGGCATTCGCTGTCTGGTTTGCCGCGCCAAGGGATCATCGTGTAATCATCAGGGAATCCTTGGCACCGCTCCCATTCGACTGGTGTAGTACGTCGCACTCCTGACGGCTCCAGTACATATGCCTCTCGGTCATCGAGAGAGCCTCCCCCTTGTGCCGTGAGAGTAGGATGAAGTTCCTGCTTCGTTTCCCATCCCGGCGGGCAATCCCTGCGAGTGCCCTCTCGCTCAAAAAGTACCTCGATGGGATCGAATCCGTCTCGAGCACTCGCGACAACGAACACACGACGGCGTCGTTGGGCCAGGCCGAAATATTGGGCGTCCAGGACCCGCCACGCGATTGTTCTTTTGGGTCCATACACACAACCAGYGTCCGGCCACCTTTTCCCTGAAGGCTGCAGTTCGCAGTCTTCCCCAGCAAGCGCGCCAAGAAAGCATCCGAAGGCGTTCCCTTTGTCGCTGAGGACACCGGGGACGTTTTCCCAGACGATGACGCAGGGGGGCTTTCGTTGGCTGGCGCGAACATAGTCAACTGCATCTGCGAGGTCCAGGTATTTGATGGTGAGGGCGCCGCGCGGGTCGGCCAGACCTTCGCGCATACCGGCGACGCTGAAGGCTTGGCATGGGGTTCCGCCGACGAGGATGTCGGGCGCCGGAATCTTGCCGACCAATACCTGGGCACCGAGCTTGGTCATGTCGCCGAGGTTCGGCGTGGTGGGGTAGTGGTGGGCCAGCACCGCGCTGGGGAAGGCTTCGATCTCGGCGAACCAGGCAGCGCGCATTCCGAGCGGATGCCAGGCCATGGTCGCGGCCTCGATGCCGCTGCAAACGCTTCCGTAAGTGATGGGCACAGTGACACCTCGCCGGTATATTCGGATGACTAATTTCTGAGGGTTTCGAATGGATCAGGGACTGATTAATGACATCATCTCGACGTCTTTTGGCGGCGCGGCCGCCGGACTGGCACTTTATGGAATGCAGGTTCTCTTCGCCTTGATAGGAGTCAAGCGAGACGCCTGTCGGGTGCACAAATGGATGGTCAAGGAGAGAGCTTCAGGTGGCGATAAATATCGCTCAACACGGGCAATTGCCAGTCACAACAACCTGACTGAAGACCGAGCTCGTTTTATATGCAGCTACGATGTGAGGATAAAGCTTTCGGTTGGAGATGATCCCGACAAGTGGAGCCTTGAAGATCGAGAACGGAAAAGCGGTTTTTGATTCTGACGCCAGTGTTCATCGAAGTATTTGATGGGGTGTCAGGCAGCCGCTGTCAATTCAGGCGAGTAGTCCATCCACGACAGCTTGGTCGCCGACTTCCGCTTTGCATCGCTCTGCGGCAGCTTGACCTTCGCCCTGATGATCACGTCGCGGCACCGCCCCAGCTTACGGATGCGCTCCGCATACTCGGCGGCGTACTGGGGCGCATCAAACATGCTGCTGAGTTGGGCGACCCGTTTGCCGTCCATGATCTTGATCACGCGATCCTCGACAGCCTGGAGCCACTGGCTCATGGATAGCTCGATTCGCTGACCTTTCTCAATCTTGAAGTCGCGAACTTTACGCTTCGCCTCTTCGCGGGCGAAGTGCTCATTCATTCCGAAAACGGCAAATGTGCTCATGGTTTTACTCCAGGCAGTCGAGCGCTTTTTGAAGTAGCGCATTCAGTGAAAGCTCCCGGTCTTCCGGGTCCATTGCTCGCTTAATCCAGGTGCAGGCCTCGCYCGCGTTATCCCGAAGATTCTCCAGCTCGTCTTCGTCATCACTCGCTTGGCTTTCCAGGCGGCGGATGTCTTCGCGCAGCTCCTCGCGCTCAGCGCTAGGGTCGATGCTTTGCGCTGCCAAGCGGCGAGTCAGTTCGACGGCGGCCGCCGGATCAAGCGCGGCATAGTGCAGGCACTCTTCGTCACTCAAAGCATTTGCGGGAATGCTCATTGGCAATCTCCAGACAGACGCCTGCCTCGCCGGCTGGCGTGATTCGTTGAAGTTGGGGTAGGGGCGTAATTGGTGCGAAAATGACGCACCAATCTCGAAATCGGCCTGCTTAGTCGATTGCCGTATTAGCGGTTTGTCCATAAAATCTATAAAAAATTGGAATGGATGCAGGATTTGAAGAAGCTACGCGGTTTGCCTCAATGGTTGCTTGCTGTTGTAGTTACGGCATTGGTTACTGCAGTCCTCCTAATTGTTGCCTTCATCTCAATGTTTGGGATTGATCCATCAGACTCGCAAGAGTCTTGGGGGCAATTTGGGGATTTTGTTGGAGGGATTCTTAATCCGCTATTTTCGATAATAGGTTTGCTTGCTCTGCTGCATACAATTGTTTTGCAGAGCAAGGAGTTGTCA
>NZ_JBGCUL010000482.1:0-3430 GCF_054177685.1 Pseudomonas sp. P5_A2_2 | reverse complement strand
GTATTGATTGAAGTGCAAATGCCTTATGGGACCTCCATTGAGCAGACCAGCGCCACCACTGCCAAGATAGAGGCCTGGCTGCAAAAGCAGGGTGAGGCAAAAATCGTCACAGCTTATATCGGGCAAGGCGCGCCGCGTTTCTATTTGGCGATGGCGCCGGAACTCCCCGATCCGTCTTTCGCGAAGATTGTGGTGCTGACGGACAGCCAGGAGGAGCGCGAGACCCTCAAGTTCCGTATCCGCGAAGCGACAGCTGAGGGACTTGCCCCAGAAGCGCGTGTCAGGGTGACGCAGCTCGTTTTTGGGCCGTACTCGCCATTCCCTGTTGCCTACCGGGTGATGGGACCTGATCCGTCAAAGTTGCGCGAGATTGCGGGCCAGGTACAGGACGTGTTGCAGTCGAGCCCGATGATGAGAACCGTCAACACCGATTGGGGAGCGCTGACGCCGACGCTGCATTTCGCTCTGGATCAGGATCGCCTGGAGGCGGTGGGGTTGACGTCAAACTCAGTCGCGCAGCAACTGCAGTTCCTGCTGGCCGGAGTACCGATCACCGCGGTTCGTGAGGACATTCGCTCGGTGCAGGTGGTYGGTCGCGCAGCGGGTGATATCCGGCTCGATCCCGCCAAGATAGAAGGMTTYACGYTGGTGGGCGCGGCGGGTCAGCGGATTCCGCTGTCYCAGGTGGGAGCGGTCGATGTGCGTATGGAGGATCCGATCCTCCGACGTCGYGACCGCACGCCGACCATTACCGTGCGCGGCGACATTGCCGAAGGCTTGCAGCCACCGGACGTCTCGAGCGTGATCATGAAGGAGCTGCAGCCGGTCATCGACAAGCTGCCTGGCGGATACCGGATTGAGCAGGCGGGTGCCATCGAGGAGTCGGGAAAGGCCGGTAAAGCGATGTTGCCGTTATTCCCGATCATGATTGCCCTGACGCTGCTGATCATCATTGTCCAGGTGCGTTCGATCTCGGCAATGATCATGGTGTTCCTCACCTCGCCACTGGGGTTGATTGGTGTGGTGCCGACACTGCTTATCTTCCAGCAGCCGTTTGGTATCAACGCGCTGGTCGGCCTGATCGCCCTTTCGGGCATTTTGATGCGCAATACGCTGATTCTGATTGGGCAAATCCACCACAACGCGCAAGAAGGGCTGGACCCGTTTCACGCAGTGGTCGAAGCCACGGTACAACGTGCCCGCCCGGTACTGCTGACGGCGCTGGCGGCAATCCTGGCATTCATTCCGCTGACACACTCCGTCTTCTGGGGGACGCTGGCCTACACGCTGATCGGAGGCACCTTCGTCGGAACCATCATGACGCTGGTGTTCCTGCCAGCGATGTACGCCATCTGGTTCAAGATCCGTCCTGACAATACGGGTCAAACTGAAGCAGCGAATAAGCAGGCAAACCTGGTGGAGAGGACGCCACCCCGTCCTCTCGCCGCTCACCTGACCACAAAGCTGTAGGTCATATCCGACAGAACGCCAAAACGAAAAAACCCGCCTGAGAAGGCGGGTTTTTCGGTGGTTTCAGAGATTTTGAAAGCCTTCTCTGGAACCTTGTCTGGCTCCACGACCTGGACTCGAACCAGGGACCCAGTGATTAACAGTCACTTGCTCTACCAACTGAGCTATCGCGGAATGGCGCGTATCTTAATGATTCAAAAAGAGAAGTCAAGCATCGAATAACAATTGGAGCGAATCATCGGGACGGGCGGTGGTTTAGCGGCGATTGGCGGTTACCAGGATCGCCCCAGAGGTCTACCATGGCCGCCCGGAAGTGGTGACACGCGCTGCCGGCCATTCGCCGAAAAGGTATGCGCCATGAATCATTTGACCCTCACACCTCGATACCATGGGGTGCACCCATGAGCATCTCTCAGATCAGCCTGCCCAAAGGTGTCGGCCCCCACGCCGAAAAGTTGTTCGACGCCATCACTCAGGCCGGCACCGCTGAAGCATTGAGCCGCGCGGGTGGCAAGGCGGAAGGTTTCRTCCTCGGGCTGGAAAGCACCAAGGCGATCAAGAGTCAGATCGCCGAATCGCTCTACGTCGCCTATGACGATGCGGTCAGTCAGCGTGCGACCGAGCTGGCTTAACCGCCGAAGGTAATCGTGCCAAGCATCAGTTTGGCGTAGAGCGCCGTGGCGCCCAGTTGCACCAGCCATAGCGCCAGACCACCGAGAAAGACGCCAGCAGCGACTTGCATTACCAGGTTGTTGCCGCGTTTTGTCGGGGCGCGCGGGACGAAGTGATCCAGGTCATCCAGGTCATCGCGGTCAGCGCGAAGGTCATCGTTTTTCATGTGGGTTCTCGCAGGAATTCCAGGGTGTACACAAAACCTGTAGGAGCGAGCCTGCTCGCGATGGCAACAGCACATTCACCATCAATGGTGACTGGTACATCGCTATCGCGAGCAGGCTCGCTCCCACATTTTGGATTGTGTGGAGTTTAGAGGGCTGAGCCCGTGCTTTGAGATTTATCTGCGACAAATAAAAAACGGGAAGCCTAATGGCTTCCCGTTTTTCGTATCACGACGCGATTCAGATCACCTGAACGATGGCATCCGTAACGGCCTTGATATTGCTCTGGTTCAGCGCGGCCACGCAGATGCGGCCGGTGTCCAGGGCGTAGATGCCGAACTCGTTGCGCAAGCGGTGAACCTGCTCAACGCTCAAGCCGGAGTACGAGAACATGCCGCACTGACGACCGACGAAGCTGAAGTCGCGTTGAGGCGCTTTTTGTGCCAGCAGATCGACCATCTGAGTGCGCATGCCGCGGATGCGCAGGCGCATTTCGGCCAGTTCGGCTTCCCACTGGGCGCGCAGTTCCGGGCTGTTCAGCACCGCAGCGACACCGCTGGCACCGTGGGTCGGCGGGTTGGAGTAGTTGGTGCGGATTACGCGTTTGACTTGCGACAGCACGCGCGCGCTTTCTTCTTTCGATTCGCTGACGATCGACAGGGCACCTACGCGCTCGCCGTACAGCGAGAACGACTTGGAGAACGAGCTGGAAGCGAAGAAAGTCAGGCCCGACTCGGCGAACAGACGCACGGCAGCGGCGTCTTCGTCGATGCCATCGCCGAAACCTTGGTACGCCATGTCGAGGAACGGCACGTGGCCTTTGGTTTTAACGACTTCCAGGACGTTTTTCCAGTCGGCCGGGCTCAGGTCCACGCCAGTCGGGTTGTGGCAGCAGGCGTGCAGCACAATGATCGAGCCGTTTGGCAGCGCGTTCAGGTCTTCCAGCATGCCGGTGCGATTCACGTCGTGGGTCGCGGCGTCGTAGTAACGGTAGTTCTGCACGGGTTGTGGCAGCAGGCGTGCAGCACAATGATCGAGCCGTTTGGCAGCGCGTTCAGGTCTTCCAGCATGCCGGTGCGATTCACGTCGTGGGTCGCGGCGTCGTAGTAACGGTAGTTCTGCAC
>NZ_JBGCUL010000481.1:0-3435 GCF_054177685.1 Pseudomonas sp. P5_A2_2 | reverse complement strand
CGATCGCGGCGTGTTCGTCCCGGGCACTGCGGGGCTTTTCGGCATGTTGCAGCCACAGGCGCATGTGCGGCTCGATCACCGAATACAGCGCCGAAATTTGCCGCATCAGGCGCGGGCGTTCACTCAGGCTGCACAGGTATTCATGGAAGGCGCGATGACGGCTGACCCACTCGGCACCGTCCTCGCGGTAGTCGTCCATCTCGTCGAGCAGACGCTCCAGATGGCTGAAATGGCGCTCGGTCATTTTGCTGACAGCCACCCGGATGGCGAGCCCCTCAAGGGCACTGCGCATCTCGAACACTTCACGCATTTCGTCGATGTTCAGGCCCCGTACGATGGCGCCGCGATTGGGCCGCAACGTCACCAGGCCGTCGGCATCCAGACGGCGGAACGCTTCGCGCACCGGCATGCGGCTCATGCCGATTTCACCGGCGATGTCCTCGGCGATCAGCCGTTCGCCGGTGCGGTAACGTCCTTTGCAAATGGCCTCCAGAAGAAAGTTGTAAGCCTCCTCCTCAGCAGTGACAGGCTGGCGCTCGGTATAGGCAGGGGCGAATTTCATCAGTGCACCTTTTGTATTTTTGTATCCAATTATCCATAAAGCCAAAAAGGCACATTGCATGCCAGAATCAGCGAATCGAATGCAGGCATTTGATTACATTGATGTATCAGCCATCACGATGACTGGTTGCAGACAAGAGTATTGATCCGGAACGAGTTGAAATGCCCCATCCTGTCACCTGAAGGCCACAAAACGGTGCTGGTGGTAACACGGATGATCGCTACGCTTGGTTGGAGGACTTCGTGGCAAACCTTGAGTCGCAAAGTGAACAGGCGCCTTGGTGGTAAGACGGTTTTTCTCCGCTCCTAAGGCCCTGCACTTGCGTGTAAAGTGGCCGCCATAAAAATCTTGATCAGGAACCCAACCGTGGCTAAATCCTCCCTCGACATCAGTGCCAACTTCGACAGCGGCAACATCCAGGTAATCGATGTCAGCGACCCGCTCAAGYCCCTGCTGGCGATCCGCCCCGATACCAAAAGCAACCATTTCCAATGGTTCCACTTCAAGGCCAGCGGCCTGCATGTTGGCCAGGAGCACTGGTTTCGCCTGAACAATGCCAGCCAATCCTCCTATAACAAGGCCTGGACCGGTTATCAGGCGGTGGCGTCCTACGATCACGTCAACTGGTTCCGCGTACCGACCATTTTCGAAGGCGATTGCCTGCGTTTCAGCCTCGAAGCCGAGCAGACCCACGCCTGGTTCGCTTACTTCGAACCCTACAGCCGTGGCCGCCACGACTGGCTGATCGAGCAGGCACTGACCAAGGCCGGCACCGAACTGCTGGCCACCGGCAAAAGTGTCGAAGGTCGCGACATTCAATTGTTGCGCAAAGGCACCGGGGCCGAGGGCCGACGCAAGGTATGGATGATTGCCCAGCAACATCCGGGTGAACACATGGCCGAGTGGTTCATGGAAGGCGTGATCGAGCGCCTGGAAAAACACGACGACCCTGTGCTGAATAAACTGCTGGCCAGCGCCGATCTGTACCTGGTACCAAACATGAACCCGGACGGTGCTTTCCACGGCAACCTGCGCACCAATGCCATGGGCCAGGACCTCAACCGCGCCTGGCAGAGCGCCAGCCAGGAAATCAGCCCGGAAGTCCTGTTCGTTCAGCAGCAGATGGAAAAGTACGGCGTCGACATGTTCCTCGACGCCCATGGTGACGAGGAAATCCCTCACGTATTCACCGCCGGTTGCGAAGGCAACCCCGGTTACACGCCGCGGATCGAAAAGCTCGAGGAGCACTTCCGCAGTCATCTGAAGCACACCACCAAAGACTTCCAGACCAGGTACGGCTACACCCGCGACGAACCGGGCCGGGCCAACATGACGCTGGCCTGTAACAGCGTCGGGCAGAAGTACGACTGTCTGTCGTTGACCCTGGAAATGCCGTTCAAGGATCACGACGATCATCCGAATCCGTTGACGGGCTGGTCGGGCAAGCGCTCGAAGCAGTTGGGCAAGGATGTACTCACCACCATTGCGGACATGGTCGACACCTTGCGTTGATTGCCCTTCTAGATCAAAAGAGCGCAGCCTGCGGCAGCTCCTACATTGGAATGCGTTTCCCTGTAGGAGCTGCCGCAGGCTGCGATCTTTTTTTTACCCAGCTATTATCCGCGATCCTTACCCCGCAACATGCTGTCCAGCACCTCATCGCGACGCACCCATCCGTGAAACAACGCTGCCGCCAAATGCAGCAACACAGTCAGAAACAACAGATACGCCAGATACCCGTGCGCCTTGCGCAAAAACGCAAACACCTGCGCGTTCGCCGGCACAATCGACGGTAGTTGCAGCGAACTGCTGAGCATGACCGGCTCGCCCGACGCCGAAATCATCGCCCAGCCCAACAGCGGCAGAACCAGCATCAAGGCGTACAGCAACACATGCGACGCCTTGGCCGCCCGCATCTGCCAACCCGGCAAGTCCGCGGGCAATGGTGGCTGTGTGGTGGAGAAACGCACCACCAGGCGCACGATCACCAACAGCAAAATCGCGATGCCCAAGGGTTTGTGCAGATGAATCAGCCATTCATGACGCTCGGACACCGAGGCGACCATGCCGGCGCCGATAAACAGCATCGCGATGATCATCGGCGCCATCAGCCAGTGCAGCAGGCGCGCCAGCGGGGCAAAGTGGTTCGGTTGGTTGCTCATTGCTGGGCCTCCTGTTTGGCGGCGGGCAACTGGCTGACTTCGCTGGTGCGACGCAGGTAGGAATTGGCGTAACCGGCTGAACGGGTGGCGAGCAACGGGTCGTCGGAACCTTCGATCCCGGCAGGCAACACCAGCGGATCGTAGTTGATGTCACGGCATTCACCGTTGAGTTGCGGTTGAGTCTTTTCAAGCACCAGGGTGCCAGCGTTCAACACCTTGCGCCCTTCGGGCCAGGCCTTGCTGGCGTCGTTGACCGGATCGCCGGGGTTGGCCAGGGTGATGTTCAACTGCCAGCGCAACGGGCCGGCGGCAATTCGCTGAACCAGGTCTTTCTCTAGGAAATCATTGCCCTCCGGTGCCGTGCCCCCCGGTGCGTCCTGGGCCAGTGGCACCATGTTCCAGCGCACGGCCTGGCGTTGGCCGGCCGCGTTGACCAGGTAGAACGCATTGACGCTGTTGTAGTTTTCGGTCACGTAACTGGCCGACGGCTTGGCAGTCTTGATCCAGGCCCGGAACGGTGCGGCTTCCGGGTGCGAATCAAAAAACGCCGATACCGTCTTGGGGTCCGGTTTGCCGGTGGCCGGGTCTGGCGACTGGGCTTTCTGCAATTGATAGAACGCCTCGGGCGTGCCCACCGGGAACACCGGCATGCTGTTCATCCCGGTGCGCCACTGCTGGCCGTTGGCCTGAGTAAAACGCAAGGCCATGCTG
>NZ_JBGCUL010000480.1:0-3448 GCF_054177685.1 Pseudomonas sp. P5_A2_2 | reverse complement strand
CGTCTGATCAGCACCGGCACTGTTCTGGATGAAGACGCGAGCCGCTCGCCCTACACCCTCAACGTTCAAGCGACCAGCCCGCAAGCACTGACGGACAAGGTGCAAACCCTGCTCAATCACCTCTATGAAAATGTACCGGCCCAGTCGCCGCTGACCTTGGAGCCAGAACCCGTGGTGCCAATGTCGCCTATCGAAGACGCGCTGTTAGGCCATTACGACGCCCAAGGCGTGAGCCTGACGACGCCTTGGGGCAACCCGGCGCTGCAGCACGTCGCCACGCCGATCGCCTTCAAAGTCTTGGAATTGACCGACGATTCGCTGCTGGTCAACGCCAGCCCCCAGGCCCTGGCCGACGACCTGAAAAAGACCCTGGGCAGCACCTATATCCGTGCCGACGACTACCTGCTTAACCCCGGCCAATTCAAGTTCGTCGACCTGCGTGCCCTGGATGAGGACACCCGGTTTATCGCGGTGATCGCCAACTACCACAGCGCCGATGTCAGCCAGTGGAAACATCGCCTGCGCGTCGAACCCAAGGGCCGCCAATACGCCGTGCTGGTGCAGTTGGATGCAGCCCAGGTCAGCCTCAAAGGAGAAACCCGATGACGCCCTTTTCAGCCGCTTTTGCCCCGAGTAATTACCGATGAGTTCACGCAACGCCGTCATCTGGCATGAAGGTTTGTTCGTCAAACCCCAGCACTTCCAGCAACAGGCCCGCGCCGCCGAAGCCGCAGTGCACCAGCGCCTGCACAGCCTGAACGACGCGCTCTATGGCTTCAGCGAGCTGACCCTGAACAGCGAATACCTGAACTTCGGCAAAGTCGCTATTACCCAGGCACGCGGAATCATGCCCGACGGCAGCGTCTTCGATATCCCCCACGATCTGGCGCCGCCCGCCCCGCTGGAAATCGCCGACAGCAGCGCGGTCAATCAGATTGTCTATCTGGCCCTGCCGCTGCGCTCCAACGGCGCCCTCGAAGTGCGCTGGCCCGACCAGTACAGCAACAGCCGCTACATCGCCCGCCGCGAGGAAATCCGCGACACCCACAGTGATGACGGCGATCAGGTCGGCATGGACGTTGCCGTGCCCAACCTGCAATTGATGCTCGAACGCAGCGACCGCAGTGCCTTCACTGGCATCGCCTTGGGCAGGATCAAAGACAAGCGCCCGGACGGCAGCCTGGTAATGGACGAGCATTTCTATCCCACCAGCCTGTCCCTGCAAGCGGTGCCGGCGCTGCACCGCTACCTCGGTGAGGTGGCCGGGCTGATGCGCGAGCGGGCCAAAAACCTGGCCCAGCGTATCGGTTCACCGGGGCAGTCGGGGGTGGCAGATGTCACCGACTTCAACCTGCTGCAAACCCTCAACCGCTTGTTCCCGCTGTTCCAACACCTGGCGCACCAGCGCCAAGTCCACCCGGAACAGCTGTACATCGCCCTGGCCCAGGCCTGCGGCGAACTGGTGACTTTTACCGATGAAGGCCACCTACCCCAGGAATACCCGGCCTACCAGCACGACAACCTGCGCGAGTCGTTCCAGATTCTGGAGCACACCTTGCGCCGCGCCTTGGGCACGGTGCTGCAACCGCGTGCGGTGTCGTTGCCGATTGTCGAGCAGCGGTACGGCGTGCGCAGCGCCGCATTGAACGACAAACGCCTGCTGGACAACGCTGAATTCATCCTCGCCGTGCGCGCCGAACTGCCCGCGGAAACCCTGCGTCAGCAACTGCCCAAGCAGATCAAGATCACCTCCACCGAAGGGCTGGAGCAACTGGTCAGCCTGCAACTGCCGGGTATTCCACTGCGGCCGCTGCCGGTGGCGCCGCGGCACCTGCCGTTCCATGCAGGTTTCAGCTACTTCGAACTCGACCGCCATCACCCCGCCTGGCAAAGCCTGAGCAGTGGCAGCGGGTTTGGTTTCCATATTGCCGGTGAATTCCCGAAGCTGGAATTGCAGTTCTGGGCGATCAGGAGTGAAAAAGATGATTAAAACGACACCCGACTCATGGCGTCACGAGGAGATCTCCGGCGCCATCGACTTTGACGGCGAAACGATCACTGCCAGCGGCCAAACACACTTGGCCGACCCTGAATTCGACATGCGCGGCCTGGCCTGGAACCCGCTGTGCGATGCCGCCACGCCGCTGATCGGCCTGGTCATCCGCCTGCGGCGTCTGGACCAGCACGACGACGTACCTGCGCTGTACCTGAGCGTCAGCAACCAGATCACCACGATCATGGAAGAAGTCAGCCAGCTCGACTACGACGCCGGCATGCTCAAGGCCTACTCCTACAGCCTGTGCCTGTTGCTCGACGAAGTGGCCATGAGCACTTCCTGGGGCAAGTCTTCCACATGGAGCGCACGCTCGCTGCTAAGCAAGTTTCATCAAGAAACCTGGGGCGGCGAAAAATTCTTCACCGTGATGAACAACATGATCCCCGAAGCGGCCAGGTACCAGCATGTGCTGGAGTTCATGTACCAGTGCCTGATCTCCGGTCTCAAAGGCAAATACGGCGCCCATATCAAGGGCGATGACGAAATACAGAAGATCATCACCCAACTGCACGGCCTGTTGCGCCCCCTGCGCGGCGAGACACCCAAGCGCCTGACCGACCCGCTGAAAAACGTCGCCCCGCGCAACTACCGGATCAAACGCGCCTGGCCGTTGTGGACGCCGTGGGCCATGGCCGCCGTCGTGCTGACGGTCGCCTACACGATCTACTCGATCCGCCTGAACGCCATCACCCAGCAAGTGCTGGAGTCGCTGGAGCGGGTGCTGCACCTGTAACCGATTTTCAGCGCGCTCATCCCGAGCGCCTGCAAAGCCATGGCCGTGTCGGCCATAACCTGCGGCCCCCAGGGGCCGTTCACTTGATCGCGACAAGGAGCTTGTCATGCCAACACCTGCGTACATCAGCATCCACGGCAAAACCCAGGGCCACATCACCAAGGGCGCGTTCACTGCTGACTCGGTGGGCAACGTTTATGTGGAAGGCCACGAAGACGAAATCCTCGCCCTGGAAGTCGACCACCAAATCGCCGCGCCCACCGACCCACAAAGCGGCCAGCCCGCGGGCCAGCGCGTGCATAAACCACTGACCTTCACCAGCGCACTGAACAAAGCCTCACCGATGCTCTATCAAGCCTTGGCCACCGGCGAAATGCTGCCGACCGTCGAGGTCAGGTGGTTCCGCACCTCGGGCGACGGCAAGCAGGAGCACTTCTTCACCACCAAGCTGGAAGACGCCACCGTCGTCGGGATCCACACCGTACTGCCCCACGCCCAGGACAGCGAAAACGAAAACTACACCCAACTGATCAAGACCAGCCTGTCTTATCGCAAGGTCAGCTGGACCCACAAAGTGTCCGGCACCGAAGCCTCGGATGACTGGCGTAAACCGGCAGAAGCCGGCTAAGAGCGGGCCCCGTTCCGTCGCTGCGGTGCGT
>NZ_JBGCUL010000479.1:0-3454 GCF_054177685.1 Pseudomonas sp. P5_A2_2 | reverse complement strand
ACTTTGCTCGGCCTCAATCACCTGTGGCAATTAGGCTGGGATGAAGATCGCCTGGCTGGCCTGGGGTTGACGCTGGGCGCCGACGTCCCGGTTTTCGTACGTGGCCACGCGGCTTTCGCCGAGGGCGTGGGGGAGAAACTGACCCCTGTCGACCCGGAAGAACCGTGGTATCTGGTGCTGGTGCCGCAAGTCTCTGTAAGTACGGCAGAAATTTTTTCAGATCCGTTGTTGACACGTAACACTCCTCCCATTAAAGTGCGCCCCGTTCCCAAGGGAAACAGTCGAAATGACTGCTTGCCGGTGGTAACAAGGCGTTATCCAGAGGTACGTAACGCTTTGAATTTGTTAGGTAAATTTACCGAAGCAAAACTCACCGGAACTGGAAGTTGTGTGTTTGGGGGCTTCCCAAGCAAAGCTGAAGCTGATAAAGTCTCGGCCCTTCTGACAGAGACCC
The DNA here is from genome assembly GCF_054177685.1 of Pseudomonas sp. P5_A2_2. Taxonomy (NCBI): domain Bacteria; kingdom Pseudomonadati; phylum Pseudomonadota; class Gammaproteobacteria; order Pseudomonadales; family Pseudomonadaceae; genus Pseudomonas; species Pseudomonas sp. P5_A2_2. The sequence continues at coordinate 3,000 of NZ_JBGCUL010000479.1, read as the reverse complement.
TTACAGGTTTTGTAGCAAAAGGAAGCAACGTTTCGATGTTGCATCGCAAGCTGCGAAGTCTGCTCTAAAGGAACCGATTACCGGGTAATCGTTGCAACAGATACAGGGGCGTCGCCAAGCGGTAAGGCAGCAGGTTTTGATCCTGCCATGCGTTGGTTCGAATCCAGCCGCCCCTGCCATTTTCCTATACTCATCCAGGTTACCCTCAGCCTTCAGGTACTGCGCGTGTCCAAGATGATGGTCTTTACGGGGAACGCTAACCCCGATCTGGCTCGGCGTGTCGTACGTCAGCTGCATATCCCTCTCGGTGACATCTCTGTCGGTAAATTTTCCGACGGCGAAATTACAGCCGAGATCAATGAAAACGTCCGCGGTAAAGACGTCTTCATTATTCAGCCGACTTGCGCTCCGACCAACGATAACCTGATGGAACTGGTAGTGATGGCTGATGCCTTCCGCCGCTCCTCGGCTACTCGTATCACTGCTGTTATTCCTTACTTTGGTTATGCCCGTCAGGATCGCCGTCCGCGTTCCGCACGTGTGGCTATCAGCGCGAAAGTCGTGGCTGACATGCTTACCGTAGTCGGCATCGACCGTGTTCTCACGGTTGATCTGCATGCTGACCAAATCCAGGGTTTCTTCGATATTCCGGTAGATAACATCTACGGCTCCCCGGTTCTGGTGGATGACATCGAAGATCAGCGCTTCGAAAACCTGATGATCGTGTCCCCGGACATTGGCGGCGTCGTGCGTGCACGTGCCGTTGCCAAATCCCTGGGCGTGGATCTCGGGATCATCGACAAACGCCGTGAGAAAGCCAATCACTCTGAAGTGATGCATATCATCGGTGATGTCGAAGGGCGTACCTGTATTCTGGTCGATGACATGGTCGATACCGCCGGCACCCTGTGCCACGCGGCCAAGGCCCTGAAAGAGCATGGTGCTGCCAAGGTTTTCGCCTACTGCACACACCCTGTGCTGTCCGGTCGGGCGATCGAAAACATCGAAAATTCCATGCTGGACGAACTGGTGGTGACTAACACCATCCCGTTGTCCGCTGCTGCACAAGCCTGCTCGCGTATCCGTCAACTGGATATCGCGCCGGTAGTTGCCGAGGCGGTCCGCCGCATCAGCAATGAAGAATCGATCAGTGCGATGTTCCGCTAAGGGCCCTGCCCTTCTCGAAATGTCTCGTTGACGAAAAGCGCCCCGCCCTGGCATTCCTGTCGGGGCGGGGCTTWTTTGCCCATATCGCCTTTAGCGCTGGTCGCAAACGCTGGGGCGAATGTGGTTATTTTGGAGATACAACATGAACGATTTTACCCTGAATGCTGAAGTGCGTTCCGACCTGGGGAAAGGTGCGAGCCGCCGCCTGCGTCGTCTCGCAAGCCTGGTTCCAGCTGTAGTTTACGGTGGCGAAAAAGCCCCTGAATCCATCAGCATGCTGGCCAAAGAAGTTGCCAAACTGCTCGAAAACGAAGCGGCTTACAGCCACATCATCGAGCTGAACGTTGGTGGCACCAAGCAGAACGTCGTGATCAAAGCCCTGCAGCGTCACCCGGCCAAAGGCCACGTGATGCACGCTGACTTCGTACGCGTAGTAGCTGGCCAGAAACTGACCGCTATCGTTCCAGTGCACTTCATCAACGAAGAAGCACCGACCAAGAAAGGCGGCGAAATCTCGCACGTTGTTGCCGAGATCGAAGTTTCCTGCCTGCCGAAAGATCTGCCTGAGTTCATCGAAGTCGACCTGGCTAACGCTGAAATCGGTTCGATCATTCACCTGTCGGACCTCAAAGCGCCTAAAGGCGTTGAGTTCGTGGCCCTGGCACACGGCGATGACAAGGCTGTTGCCAACGTCCACGCTCCACGTGTTGCTCCAGAAGCTGCAGAAGGCGCTGCAGAGTAATTTTACTCTGTACGCCGGAGTGACCGGAAACATCGCGGACTAGAGCGTAGCGAGAAAGCGGGCGAGAACGCGGAGTTTACATCATGGTAAATGAGCTATTTTCGTCCACTTTCGCCGCTCTCCCTGATTGCGGCGATGTTATCCACCACTCCAATGAAGGGCCCCTATCGTGACTGCCATCAAACTGATCGTTGGCCTGGGAAATCCAGGCGCTGAATACGAACAGACCCGGCATAACGCAGGGGCCCTTTTTGTTGAGCGCATCGCGAACGCACAAGGCGTCAACCTTGTGGCGGACCGCAAGTATTTCGGCCTGACCGGGCGCTATTCGCATCAGGGTCAGGATGTTCGTCTGCTGATTCCCACCACGTACATGAACCGCAGCGGCCAAGCCGTGGCGGCACTCGCCGGTTTCTTCCGCATCACGCCTGAAGAAATCCTCGTGGCGCACGACGAACTCGACCTGCCACCCGGCGTTGCCAAGCTCAAGCAGGGCGGCGGCCATGGCGGTCACAACGGGTTGCGCGACATCATTGCGCAACTGGGCAATCAGAATACCTTTCATCGCTTGCGGCTTGGCATTGGCCACCCGGGCGTTGCCAGTATGGTTTCAAATTTCGTCCTGGGTCGTGCGCCACGCGCCGAACAGGAAAAACTCGATGCCAGCATCGACTTTGCCCTCGGCGTGCTGCCGGATATCCTCGCCGGGGAATGGAACCGCGCGATGAAAACCCTGCACAGCCAGAAGGCCTGACTTTTACCCGAGGGGAAACACCATGGGATTCAATTGCGGCATCGTCGGCCTGCCTAACGTCGGCAAGTCCACCCTGTTCAACGCCCTGACCAAGTCCGGGATCGCGGCCGAGAACTTCCCCTTCTGCACCATCGAGCCGAACAGCGGTATCGTGCCGATGCCGGATCCGCGCCTGGATGCCCTGGCTGCCATCGTCAATCCAAAGCGCATCCTGCCGACCACCATGGAATTCGTCGACATCGCGGGCCTGGTTGCCGGCGCGTCGAAAGGTGAAGGCCTGGGCAACAAGTTCTTGGCCAACATCCGTGAAACCGATGCCATCGCCCACGTAGTCCGC
>NZ_JBGCUL010000478.1:0-3461 GCF_054177685.1 Pseudomonas sp. P5_A2_2 | reverse complement strand
GTGCGTGAGAGGTGCAGCGTCGCCAGTCATCCTGGGGGAACTGGCCCTTGCCGGTGGCGCCGCCGATGAAGTCGTAGCGCAGCGAGCCCTCAAGCGTCGGGTGACGCAGAAACACCGGCAGGTTGCGCCAGGACTCGATCACCTCGAAACCGGCAAGCTCGCAATGGCTCTGTTTACGCTGCACCTTCGAAGTGCGCGCGTTGACGTAAGTGCCTTTGCCGACCACGCCGGTGAGGAAGTTTTCGTAGGTCAGCTGGGCGTAGGTATCGGAAATGGTCTTGCGCGAAATACCCAATTGCTCGGCCAGCAAACGGCTGGGCGGCAGTTGCGTCCCGGCGGTCAGGCGACCGGACTCGATGGCGCTGCGCAGTTGGTTGTACAGCTGGCCGGCCAGGTCCTTGCGGCCGTTGATGACAACATGTAGTTCCATACCGGCGAGGCTCCGGGGCTGTTGAGGCGCGTGTGCGTCGCGCAAGATTACCCCTATCCGCTTGTCGTGCAGAAGTTGTGCAGTGGAAAAACCGTCAATTGGTCTGGCGGCGGTGGTCCCCGGAGAATTCGCCTGATTGGATCTGTCATGCCCCCGCGCCAGCGACTACCGTGAGAATCACATCACTGCTGCACGAGATCGCTCCATGACCCCCCGCCTGGATTACTACAGCGCGTCCCCCAAAGCGATGAAAGCCATGATCGCGATGGAGGCCCTGACCAGCAGCCTGAGCATCGAGCAGGGCCTGCTGCACCTGATCAAGATCCGCGCTTCGCAGCTCAATGGCTGTGCCTTTTGCACCGACATGCATTCGGTGGATGCACGGCGCCTGGGCGAAAGCGATCGGCGCCTCTATTGCATAGTGGTCTGGCGCGACAGTAATTTTTTCAATCCGCGGGAAAGAGCCGCGCTGGCCTGGACCGAGGCGGTCACCTTGCTCTGCGAAAGCCACGTGCCGGACGATGTCTACGCCCAAACCCGGGAGCAGTTCAGTGAAAGCGAAATGGTCGACTTGACCATCGCCGTCACCACCATCAACAGCTGGAACCGCCTGGCCGTGAGCTTTCGCCAGACGCCCAGCACCTGAGTCTTTGTCATGCCAGGTTCATGAACGATCCGCAGGATGTAACTGTCAGTGTCAGATCGACAGGGAGTCTTAGATGTCAGTCATGGAAACCAGCACCCGCCTGGGGGCTACCGAGTATCGTGTAGCCATTGATAAAAACCCCTCCTGGCGCCAGTTGGCAGCAGGTATCGACCCCGAACTGGCGCTGTGTTTCACCGCCAGCGCCCGTTGCGGTTGCTTCATGCAGGCCGCCCGCAGTCTCAACCTCAAGGCCACCCGCCTGCGCAGGCAACTGGTGCTGCTGGAGACGCAACTCCAGTGTTCGCTGTTCGTTCATTCCGACAATGGATTCAGCCTCAGCCGCGATGGCTTGCGGCTGCACGCACAATTGATCGCCCTGGCCCATGAGCGCAATTTACCGGTGATCGAGCAGCCGTTGATTCGGCTGGCCGTGGCGGATTCGATCCTGCATGACCTTCTCGGACGCGGCCTGGTTACACTGCTGCGGCGCAACGCCAGCGTGCGGCTGGACATCATCACGCTCGACAGCGAATTGTCATTGCAGGCGGTCAGCGCCGACGTGGTGGTGTGGCTGGGCGAGACCGAGTCGCCATCACCGGGGCCAAGCTTTGCCACCACTGAACCCCGGCGTCTGGTGCAACTGGATTACCTGCCGCATATTGCCAAGCGCTACTCGCGGGTCGCTTCCAGGCCGGAATGCCTGGATGACCTGGCCGGTTTTCTCCTGGTGCAATGGCAGCAGGACGGCCAGGTTGAAAGCTTGCGGCCATGGAATGCGCTGGTGGATCAGCGCCTGGCCGGAGCGGTGCAGCTGCAATCCTGGGAGCTGATGCTGGAGATGATCCGTTGCAGTGCCTGCATCGGCCTGCTGCCGCACTACATGAGCCACTTCGACCGCGGGCTGGTTGCCTTGCCGGGCTTGTTTGACCAGCCGATGCGACGTCAGGTGTGGATGGCGGTCAATGCCCATTCCGGGGACGATGCGCAGGTACGGATGATCGTCGAGTTGATCGAAAACACCTTCAGCGAGCGCCGGGCGTGGTTTGAATGAAGATCGCTTGAATAGACTGCAAGCTCCCTCGCCACAAAGGTTTCGTTCGGGATAGAGTGAGCGGCCATGTCTGCTTCAAGGATGATTCACCCATGCCAGCCACCGAACCCGTTATCACCCTCGAACGCTTCAACGAGTCCCATATCGAAGGCATCACGGCGCTGTACAACGACCCGCAGATCGCCCGACAAACCCTGCAAATGCCGTTTCAGTCCACCGAGCTCTGGCGCAGTCGCCTGGCGCTGGATAACGAACGCCTGGTGAAAGTGGTGGCCCTGCATCAAGGGACGGTCATCGGTAACATTGGCCTGGAGCAGTTCTCACGCATTCGTCGCAGCCATGCCGGCAGTTTCGGTATGGGCGTTGCGGTGGCGTGGCAGGGCAAGGGCGTGGGTTCGAAGCTGGTCGCGACGGCACTGGATATCGCTGACAACTGGATGAATCTGCAGCGCATCGAGCTTTCGGTGTACGCCGACAACGAAGCGGCCATTGCCCTGTACCGCAAGTTCGGCTTCGAAACCGAGGGCCTGTTCCGTGATTACGCCGTGCGCGACGGCGTGCTGGTGGACACCTTGAGCATGGCGCGCCTGCGTCGCCCGCCCAAGGCCGGTTGAGTCAGCCGCCCAGGGCGAACCTCTGGCGTACCTCCCGGCTGTTAGTTGCACACCGGCTGCACGCATCTGCCATGCTCAAAGTCCGTAGCACCGCTGCAACCAAAGGAACACTGCAATGGACGATGTACAGCAACTGGGTGAAATGCTGCGCCACTACGCCGAAAGCGAAGCACACAAGAAGCAACTGTTCGAGTCGCAATCGGCGGTTTGGGCCACCTGCATTAATGAGTTGTTCGATCAGATTCAGCAATGGCTGGAGCCGGTGCAGGCGCCGAACCTGCTGGAAGTGAACCGCGAAGCGTATGTCGCCTCGGGCCCCAGCATTCCTGTCGAGACATCGCCATTCAAGACCGAGAAACTGTCCATTGTGATTGCCGGCAGACCGGTGGAATTTGTCCCGGAAGTCATGGGGGCAGGTGGGCAGATTTCATTGGCGGTGATGGGATTGACCGCTGCGCGTTTCGGCAGTGTCTCGCTGGTTTGCCAACCACCGTCGCGTAGCTGGCAGTGGCGCAAGACCAATGGACTGAAGGATCCGGATATCTTCCCGTTCGATGCGAATCTTCTGGCGCAGCAGTTGCAGAGCCTGATTCCCCGGGATCGTGGCTGAGCCTTTGATCAACGACACATGACCCTGTGGGAGCGAGCTTGCTCGCGATGACGTCGGTAATGCCGATAAAAAACTCAGGTCAGACAGGCCTTTGAGCCCCGCATCATTTC
>NZ_JBGCUL010000477.1:0-3465 GCF_054177685.1 Pseudomonas sp. P5_A2_2 | reverse complement strand
GACTCAGACCCGTCCTGCCGCAGAACCCGTTATTTCCTGCCTGTTTCTCAGTAACTCCCGGCATCTTCGAAGGGTGCTCACTTGTCATGCTCTTTCGCCGTTCAACCTGCTGCGGAAGACCTCATGACGGCCCTCACATCCAACGACACTCACGACCCACATCTGGCATCACTGCTTGGCAACCTTGGCAAATTGATCCATCAGGCACGTCAGAAGGTGCTTCGGGCGGTCGATACCGTTCAGGTACAAACCTGTTGGCAAATTGGTCGGCACATCGTTGAGTTCGAACAGAACGGCGCACGACGGGCGAGGTATGGCAAAGAGTTACTGTCTACCTTGGCCAAAGCGCTAACTGCTGAATTCGGAAAGGGATTTGACGCTTCCAACCTTCGGTATATGCGCCTGTTCTATCAAGCCTTTCCAATTCGTGACGCACTGCGTCACGAATTGAGCTGGACCCACTACCGCCGCCTGCTTCGGGTCGACAACGACAGCGCTCGTCTCTGGTACATGAACGAATCAGCCACCCAAAACTGGTCAAGCCGCGCCCTGGAGCGCCAGATCAATACGTTGTACTACGAACGTCTGCTGGCGAGCCGCGATCGCGGCAGTCTCAAGCAGGAGGCCGCCACCAACATTCAAAACATGAAGGCCAGCCCTCGGGATTTCATCCGTGACCCGGTGGTACTGGAGTTTCTTGGTTTACCCAATGCAGGCAAACTTCAGGAAAGCGAGATCGAACAAGCGCTGATCGAACAATTGCAGGGCTTCTTGCTGGAACCGGGAAAGGGCTTTGCGTTCATTGCCCGCCAGCAACGCATCAGTACCGACAGCAAAGACTTCTACATCGACCTGGTGTTCTACAACTACTTGCTCAAGTGCTTCGTCATCTTCGATATCAAGCGCGGTGAACTGACMCATCAGGATGTGGGGCAGATGGACATGTACGTGCGCATGTACGACGACCTCAAACGTAGCGCGCAAGACAGCCCCACCGTCGGCATAATTCTCTGTGCGCAAAAGGATGAATCCGTGGTGCGTTACTCCGTGCAGGACGGAAACGAGCAACTGCTCGCCAACAAGTACAAGCTTGTCCTGCCGAGTGAGGAAGAACTGCGTAACGAACTGGATCGGGAACGGGCGGCTCTTGAAGAACGGCTGCTCGATCAATCATTGCGTTGAGGTGAATGGATTGTTCATCAACGGCATCAAGACTATCGTTGGCAGCTACCCGCAAAGGTCTGACGCCGATGAATTTGCAGGACACGCCTCCACTGGCCCCCACTTCCATCGAGTTGCCGCTGCCGGATACCACCCCCGGCAAATCGTTCAAGGAAACCGCCTCGGACGGTTTCATCCTCGGTGGCTTCACCTGGCGACACCCTTCTCGGGACGCCGCTCGTCCGGTCGTGATCATCRATGCCGCCACCTCGGTCCGTTGTCGCCATTACTCGCGCTTCGCCGACTACCTGTTCGCCCACGGCTTCGATGTCATCACCTATGACTACCGCGGCATCGGCGAGTCTCGGCCGGCATCGCTCAAGGGGCTTCAAGCCTCGTGGACCGATTGGGGAGCGCTGGATTTCGAGGCGATGCTCAAGCGCGCACAGCGTGAGTTCCCAAGGCAGCCTATCGATGTGGTCGGCCACAGCTTTGGCGGCTGTGCAGCGGGCCTGGGGGCGTCCGGGCACCTGATCCGGCGTCTGGTGACGGTCGGTGCGCAATTCGCCTACTGGCGCGACTATGCGCCGGCCCATCGCTGGCGCATGTTCGGCAAGTGGCATGTACTGATGCCACTGGTAACGATGATCTACGGCTACTTTCCGGGCAAACGCCTTGGCTGGCTGGAAGACACACCCGCCGGCGTGGTCCGTGACTGGAGCCTCTCCACTGCCCGTTACGAAAAACGCGCCAGCGGCCGCGCGATCAGCACAACCACCGGGCAGTTGCCCTTTGCCGGTGTCACTGCGCAAACCCTGGCCATCAGCATCAGCGACGACCCTTACGGCACGATCCCGGCCATCGAACGCCTGCTCGGCTACTTTACCGGCAGCACAAACTCCCACTTGCGTATCCACCCTGAAGACATCGGCGAAGAAGAAGTCGGACATTTCGCCTTTTTTCGCAGCGCATACCAAGCCACACTATGGCCCATTGCATTGGCCTGGCTGCAAAATGGCGAACTGACCCCCGATACCCCCGGGCGGCGAGTGCCATGCAGCTAGGGGGCGTTCTCAATTAGTTTTCACGCCGCGAAAACTAATTGAGAACGCCCCCTGGGCCTTTTGCCCTTTCAACGAATACGGAACGACGCCCATGGCCTCCGCCAACAAGCAGCAAAAACGCGCCTCCCGCGCCAAGGCCAAGGCCAAGCAGAACCGCACCCAGCGGGCTGCTGCACCGGTGGAACTGGACCCGAACGACGATCGCATCGACTTCGAATCGGTGGACCTGACCGACATGTTCAAAGAGATGATCGACGCACAAAAAATCAGCCAGCAAGCCATGTGCGCGGCCTTTTTGGAACATCCGCTTATCGCACTGGTACTGGRGCAGGAAGGTGAGGAAACAGCGACAGACTTCATCCTTGCCGCGCTGATCGAATATCGCCAATGGTCCGCTGAAACCGACGAAGCCGGCGCCCTGGCATGGATCGAATCACCGGCCTTCCAGGCTGACTACGTGGCGGCGTCCGACGCCATTGCCGCGCAAACCCAACAGAAACCGAACTGAGTTCCCATGGCCTCCCTGAACAAGCAACAGAAACGCGCCAAGCGTGCAAAAGCCAAAGCCAAGCAGATCAATATCCACGGCCGCAAACCCGCCGCGCTGGACGATGACCTTGGCCACCTCGCCGAACCGATCCCGGAATACACCCTGGCGATGTTCAGCAAAATGCGCGACGCCGAAGCGGTCAGCCGCAGCGAAATGCTCTCGGTATTGCTGACGAACCTCGCCTTTATCATCATCGACCATCCAGAACTGCTGGACATGGAAAACGCCGACGACGAAGGCATGGCCGCCACCCACCTGGCCGCMGACATGCTGATCGACTACCGCATGTGGGCCGACGGCATGGACCGCGACGCCGCCCAGGCATGGCTGAGCGAGCCGCAGTTCATTGCTGACTTCAGCGCTGCGCTGGATGTCTACCGCGAGTCGCTGGAAGCTCCGGAAGAAAAAGCCGAATAAAGGTTACGATTCAAACAAAAACGGCCGCTCGTCATCACTGACAGCGGCCTTTTTTTGGCTCTGAATCGAGCACTTTCCTTCCGTCAGGCACCTCGTATATCCCATTGACATATCCAACACAAAACCTATCCTTCTTACTCATCGCGCCAGCACAAGCGCAGGAGGTCCAAATGGAACAGACAACCCTTTTCATGAGAAATCGAAGCCAGGCCGTTCGCCTGCCGAAAGCTGTAGCCTTGCCAAGCGACGTGAAACGAGTCGACGTCGTTGCCG
>NZ_JBGCUL010000476.1:0-3484 GCF_054177685.1 Pseudomonas sp. P5_A2_2 | reverse complement strand
CTTTGAGGGTGTATTGGTCACCGCGCTGGCGGGAGCGTTCGTGATCATAGTCGGCGCCCCAGACCAGGTTGCCCGTGGCGCTGCCGATGGCCGGCAACGGCGTGTCGATGGCCGCACGCAGGCCGTAGACATCCTGCACGCTGTTGTTGTCGGCGATCCCGGCCTTGCCCCGCGACAGGTCCGGGAAGAACAGCGCGTCGGCCCGGCGCCAGTAGCTTTCCAGTTGCAGGCCCTGGCCATAGAAGTCGTTGTCGGTGTAGTTGAGGTTGGCCGCCTGGTTATGGGTGTAGGGCTGGTCGTCGAGTTTCAGTCCTTTGACCGCCACGGCCTCTTGCAGGTTTTTCGGGTCTTTTGTGAAGTCAGTGTCCTGCTGGTCCTTGTAGTCCTGCAGCGACAGGCTGAGTTTTTTATCGGCATCCAGTTCGTAACCGAAACGACCTTGCAGGTCGTAGGTGTCGGTGTCCATGTTGCTGCCCTGGGAGGTGTCCTGAGGGATGCGATTGCCGTTGCCGTCGTACTGATCGTTGCGCTGGGTCAGGTCGGCGGACACGTACCAGTCCAGGGCATCCTTGCGCCCGGTCGCACTCTGAAAGGCCTCGTAGGCGAAACCCTTGCTGTTGAGATTGTTGCCGGTAGTCAGGCCCAGTTTGCTGCTGTAGGCAAGGTCCTGACCCTGGTTGCGCTTGGTGATGATGTTGATGATGCCGCCCGAAGCGCCGGCTCCATAAATGCTGCTGGCGCCGGAAACCACCTCGATGCGTTCGATACTGGCCGGCGCGATGCTGTTGAGCTGGCGGAAGTTGTCACGCGTGGCGTTCTGCGACACGCCGTCGATCAACACCAGCATGTTGCGCCCGCGCAGGGTCTGGCCGAAGTTGCTCATCCCGCCGCTGGACGGCGCCAGGCCGGGAACCAGCTGCCCCAGAATGTCGGAGACCCGACGCCCGGCGCCACTCTGTTGGCGGATCTGTTGTTCGTCGATCACCTGGACCGAGCCTGGAATCGAGGCAATGGTCGCTTCGCTGCGCGTCGCGGAAACGACGGTGGCTTGCATGTTCAATGTGCCGGGCTGCTGGTCGGTGTCCTCGGCCCAGGCCTGGGCGCTGACGGAGCCGAGCAACGGAATCAACAAGGAAAGTTTGGTTCGGGTCATGAATTGGTCTTTTTTTTAGTCGTGATAAGTGTGGGTAGACAAGATTGCGGGATCAGGCGTGGAGGTGAATGAGCGCACCCAACGGATCCCGATGGCGGCCAGTGCGTAGGTCAACGCCACCAGCCAGAAACTGTGGGCCAGCCCGACCAGCCCCATGCCGATCCCGCCGAGGACGGCACCAAGCAGAGCGCCAGCCTTGGCCGCGCTGTTGCCCAGGCCGAGGGCAAAACCCTGTTGGCTTGACGACACGGTGTTGGCGATCAGCGCATAGGCGACGGGGAGCAGTGCGCCTTGCCAGATGCCCCAGACCAGCCGGCTGACGAGAAACCCCAGCCATTCGCTGGCCAGTGCCGTGGCCGCTAGCGTCAGGGCGCAGAGCCAGGCAACGCCTTCGATGACGCGCAAGGTGTAAGCCGGCTGCCAGTGGTCGAACAGACGCCCCCACAGCGGGGCGGAGATGGCCAGGGTCGCTGCACTCGCCGCGTAAGTAGCGCCGATCAGCCAGCCCGGCGCGTGCAGAATGTCGGCGACGTACAGCGCGTAGAAAGGCTGCGGCATCATCTTCGCGGCTTGAATCAACACGATTACCAACAGGATTCCACCAAGCCAGCCTTTAGGCAGGGCCACCGGCGCAACCGGTTTCTTCGTCGAGGTTCGCGCCTTGTCGGCCGGCAGGAAAAAACTCCCCAGTGCACACAGCAGGCAAATCGCCGTCGCGCCATAACAGAGCAGGGCAAACCCCGAGATGTCCATCAGCCAGCCGCCCAGTACCGGGCCGATCAACGAGCCGACGGCGGTCGCCGATTGCAGACGGGCCAGGGTGTGACCGCGCCGGGAGCTGTCGCAGCAGGCCAGGGCATAGGCTTGCGCGGCGGCGATAAACCCGGCCAATGCGCCTTGCATCACGCGAATGCCCACCAGCAGCCACGGGTCGAGGGTAATCGCCGCCAGCCCCTGGCACAGCGCAAGTGCCAGCAACGCCCGAACGATCATCGGCTTGTGCCCGGTGCGATCACCCAGCCGTCCCCACGCTGGCGTCAGCAGCATGGCCGCCAGCATCGGGCCGGCATACACCAGCGCCGATAGCAGCGCGGTGTAGCCGGCGCCCTCTGGCCCAAGCAGATGCTGGATCTGCAAGGGCCAGAACGGGCCGCTCATTTCCATGGCGCCCATGGAGACAAACTGGATGACGATCAGCAGTCGCAACGCACGACCATCAGCGAGCATCGGCGTTGGTTCGCAGCGGATTACTCAGGCGTCCGACGATGTCGGCGTGGCTGTCGTGCAAGCGCATGCGCATGAACGATTTGGCCGGCCAATCCTGTTCCAGCAGGGCCTGGCGCTCGCTTTCCCAGCGTGCCGGTTCGACGTGCTCGCGCACGCTCTCGAAGCACTGTTCAACGTGCATGGCCAAACGCTCCCAAAGGCTGTTTTCCGGCACATTCCAGTGGCGGGCGCAGAGCAACGTCAACTCACCGAGATGGCACATGAACGTGGTGTGCAGGAGCTTGTCGCGGACAAAACCGGCGTCGTCGTACAGGGTCATTTCMGGATCGTGCAGCTGGATATCCAGACCCTTGGCGTGCAGGGTTTTGCGATCGATGCGAATGTCGCCGAAGTCACGCAGCAGCAACCGATTCAACTGCCCGTCAGCGCCCATCACCATGAAGCTGTTTTGCTGGTGCGCTTCGAACGCCACGCCATACATCAGGTAGATGCCCAGCAGGCTCGGGACGGCAATCGACAGGTAATCATCGAAGAACGCCAGCATGGCCGCGCTGTCGTCACGACCCTGAGCCAGTTGTACCCAGTCACGCAGCAACGGCTGTTCGAATTCGTTGACGGCGAACAGGCTGCCGACCGGCACGGCCAGCTCGCCTTCTTGCAGCAGGGTCAGCGGGTTGTCGCGGTATAGCACGGCGGCATGTCGGGACCGTTCGTCATTGGCCGGTTGTGGCGCGTAATGAACGCCGATGCGCTCCGGCACGATGTTCAGCAGGCGCTGAATCCGCGGTTCATGATCGAGAATCTGCAATATCAGTTGGCTGATGCGCGGTCCCATCCGGGCCGAGCGCGGCGACACGGTGCGCTGCACGCTGGTCAGGCGCAAGGCCACCGGCAGTTTGACCATCGGCGCAACGCGGCTGGCCTCTGGTACGACCGTGCGGAAAGACATGGTCGGGTGGCCGGTGAAAGCAACGATGTCGGTGACGATCAGCAGGTTGTCGGCGATCTCGCCGGCGAACGAATTGGTCAGTTCTTCATTGACTTGCCATGGGTGCGACGGCAGCGGGAGGTAGTCCGTTGCCTCCAGGCCCCGTTGCTGCAAAT
>NZ_JBGCUL010000475.1:0-3487 GCF_054177685.1 Pseudomonas sp. P5_A2_2 | reverse complement strand
GAAGTTGCAGCACGATGCGCTGGCGCCCACGGTGTCGCAGACCCAGCGCAGCTACCGGATCGTCGTATCGAGCAAAGTGGCGGCGGACAACGTGCTTGAAACCTACAAGGCCTCGAACGGCGGCAAGGTGTTCCTGTACGAACGCAAGTTGCTGGCGTCGGCGTTCGTGCCGTCGACGTTCGAGCGTGCGGCGCAGGAGTGTCTGTAAGCAGAATTTCAGGCAAAAAAAAGCCACCAGAATTGGCAGCAGAAAGTTAAAGCACGCATTGAATGACTTGAGTATGGCGCCCGGCTCATGACGATTCGATGACGGCTTGATGGCCGCTCGTCAGGACATCGCTAATCTTGCTGCAAGTGACTAATTGTGGCGAGGGGGCTTGCCCCCGTTGGGTTGCGAAGCAGCCCCAGTATTTCCGATGTATCGAAGATCTTGTGAGTGCTGCGCACTCAAACGGGGGCAAGCCCCCTCGCCACAGGTCTTGTGTTGAGCCTTAGTAAATCTCCGGCACGATGATTTCCTGCGGTACAGGCCCCCGTGAATAGTCTTTCTGGCGCTCGCGTTGGGGCAATTCGATCACCGGCAGCTCGACTTCTTCATAAGGCATCTGGCTGAGCAGGTGATGAATGCAGTTGAGCCGGGCCTTCTTCTTGTCGTCGGCCTGTACCACCCACCAGGGCGCTTCGGCGATGTGGGTGCGCTCGAGCATGATTTCCTTGGCCTTGGTATAGGCCTCCCAGCGACGGCGCGACTCCAGGTCCATGGGGCTGAGCTTCCACTGCTTGAGCGGATCGTGAATGCGGCTGAGAAAGCGCAGGTTCTGTTCCTGGTCGGAAATCGAGAACCAGTACTTGATCAACTGGATGCCGGAGCGGGCGAGCATGCGCTCGAATTCCGGCACCGTGCGGAAGAATTCTTCGTACTGGTCGTCATTGCAGAACCCCATGACCTTCTCGACCCCGGCGCGGTTGTACCAGCTGCGGTCGAACAGCACGATTTCCCCGGCGGCGGGCAAGTGCGATACGTAGCGCTGGAAATACCACTGCGTGCGCTCGCGGTCGTTGGGCGCGGGCAGGGCGGCCACCCGGCAGACCCGAGGGTTGAGGCGCTGGGTGATGCGCTTGATCACGCCACCCTTGCCGGCGGCATCGCGGCCTTCGAACAGGATCACCACCTTGTGCCCGGTTTTCACCACCCAACTCTGCAGTTTCACCAGTTCGCCTTGCAGGCGAAACAGTTCGGCGAAGTAGCGACGTCGGGCTTCTTTCTCGCTGCCATCCTCGATGTGTTCATCGAACAGTGCGTCCAGGTTGTGCCCGTCTTCCAATAATTCCAGTTCCAGCTCCTCGTCACTGATATCGAGCAGCTCGCGGTGGATGCGCTGGATCAAGGTGTCCTGATTGGAAAGCATGGTGAGACACTCGCGTCATGGGTGGTACGGCCGATCCTGGTCACAGTTTGTTACGAAGTGGTGATGCCAGGCGGTGTCATCTGGGTGTCATCGAAGCCATGGCAAGATCCTCGCAATCCGTCTTGAGTACCCGACGGCCGCCAGTCCGCCGGCAGATGAATGTGCAAGGAACCCCCTATGAAAGACGCCCCGCTGTTTGCCGCCATCGACCTGGGTTCCAATGCGTTTCGCCTGATGATTGGCCAGTCGGTGAGACGGAACCAGCAGATGGTCATCCAGGAAGTGAAAACCCTGCGTGAACCGGTACGTCTGGCCGAAGGCCTGCAGGGCGGGGCGCTCGATGAGTTGGCGCTGGACCGTGGCTGGCAGGCGCTGGCGCGATTCGGCAAGAAACTGCGCGGTTTCGAGGCCGGGCGCGTGCGGGCGGTGGCCACCAGCGCGGTACGCGAAGCGGACAACGCGCCGCTGTTCCTGGCCAGTGCCGAACGCCACCTGGGCTTTCGCATCGACGTCATTTCCGGTCACGAAGAGGCGCAACTGGTCTACGCMGGCGTGGCCCACACCTTGCCGGCGCAAACCATGCGGCTGGTGGTGGATATCGGCGGTGGCTCCACGGAGATGATCATCGGCCGTGGCGACCAGCTGCTGGTCACCGAGAGCATTGCCATCGGCAGCGGCACCTTCGGTGCGCGTTACTTCCATGGCGGGCGGATCGTGGCCGAAGCGCTGCTGGAGGCCGAGCGCGCGGCCACCGTGCAATTCGAACGCATTGCCCGCCGTTACCGCACCATGGGCTGGCAGCAGGCGATCGGTTCTTCCGGGACGGCGCGGATGCTGGCCAAGGTGCTCAAGGCCAATGGCTTGAATGATGACCACCAGAGCGGCATCACCTACGGTGGCCTGTTGCGCCTGTCGTTGCGCCTGCTGGAAGTCAAACATGTGAAACACCTCAAGTTGGCCGGTTTGCCCACCCATCGCCTGAGCATCTTGCCCGGTGGCCTGGCGGTGATGCTGGCGGCGTTCAAGGTGTTCGGGATCACGCATATGATTGCGTCTGAGCCGGGTCTGCGGTTCGGCGTGCTGCATGGATTGATGAACAAACACTAMAGTCCGCCAGCCGAGGTAAACCCATGACCGACCCCCGTCGCGTGCTGTTTGTCTGCGCCCGAAACGATGTCCGTTCACCCATGGCCGAAGCCCTGTTGCGTCACATTGATCCTGACGACTTCCAGGCCTTCAGCGCCGGGCTCGAGGCCAGCGAGATCGATCCACGCACGTTCGAATCCCTCGATCACATCGGTGTCGATGCCAGCGGCTTGCGCAGCAAGTCCCTCGAGGATTTCGAAGGCCAGGCGTTCGACTACGTCGTCACCCTGTGCGACAAGTCCTCCGAAGAGGCCTCACGCATGCCGTTTACCGGTGAAGTGATGGTCTGGAGCTTCGAAGACCCGACCATCAGCGAAAGACACGACCCGTTCCGCCATACCCTCCAGGAAATCGGCGACCGCATCAAAATGTTCGTCACCGTGAAAACCCGCCCCGTGCCCCAGGCGCCGTCAGTCAGCGATTCCTGAAAACCTTCGGACACCGTCTACCCTCATCGGTCACAACCATCATGATGAGGGTCGAAACGGTGATGAAAACGGAAAAGGTTGAAACAAACGAAGCCTCGACGCTGATCGACGAACGAATCCGGGAACTGGCCGACTGGCGCGGCGAAACCCTGGCCCACGTCCGCAAGATCATCCGCCAGGCCGACCCCGAAGTGATTGAAGAATGGAAGTGGCGGGGCGTGCCGGTGTGGTCCCATGCCGGCATCATTTGCGCCGGCGAGACCTACAAGCAAGTGGTGAAGATGACCTTCGCCAAGGGCGCTTCGCTGGATGATCCGTCGAAATTGTTCAACGCAAGCCTGGAAGGCAATACCCGGCGTGCCATCGATATCCGCGAGGGTGAGCGGATCGATGAAGCGGCGCTGACGGTGTTGATTCAGGCAGCCATTGAGCTCAATACCTCCCGAACCAAAAAGTAACTCAGTACACAGAACCCTGTGGGAGCGAGCCTGCTCGCGATGAGGG
>NZ_JBGCUL010000474.1:0-3492 GCF_054177685.1 Pseudomonas sp. P5_A2_2 | reverse complement strand
TTTTTCTGGTTTGTAAGTGTTTTTCGTAGCAATAGTGCAAGTTTCCGAAAGGGAATGGGGGCCGATGAAGTTTTATAAGGACATATAAAGTGGGTTGGTGTGGCCGCGTTGATTGCTTGTGCTTCCAGGTGTGCGATGGCTTCAAATGAAAACGGCCCCGCCAATTCTCATTGGCGGGGCCGTATTTTGTTGCTTCAAGCGTCTGCCTTACTGGGCGTCCGCTGCCTTCTCACCGTGAGACAGGCTATAGACGTAAGCGGCCAGCAGGTGAACCTTGTCGTTACCCTGCATCGCCTCTTGCGCAGGCATCTGGCCCTGACGGCCGTAACGGATGGTCTGCTGCAGTTGAGCGAAGCTCGAACCGTAGATGAACGCGGCCGGGTGAGTCAGGTCGGGCGCGCCCATCGCTGGCGTGCCTTTGCCTTCCGGACCGTGGCAAGCCACGCAGTTGGTGGCGAACAGTTTCTGCCCGGCAACCGGGTCGGCCTTGGTGCCTTCCGGCAGCTTGCGGCCATCGAGGTTGGTCAGGACAAACGCGGCCACGTCGGCCACGCCTTGCTCGCCGATCACTTCAGCCCATGCAGGCATCACTGCGTGACGGCCGCCCATGATGGTGGTCTTGATGGTTGCCGGCTCGCCGCCCCAGCGCCAGTCGGCGTCGGTCAGGTTCGGGAAACCATAGGCGCCCTTGGCGTCGGAACCATGGCAAACCGAGCAGTTGGAGGCGAACAGGCGGCCACCCATCTTCAGCGCTTGCGGATCCTTGGCCACTTCTTCGATTGGCATGGCCGCGAACTTGGCGAAGATCGGACCGAACTTGGCGTCCGATCTGGCCATTTCCTTTTCCCACTCGTGAACGCCGGTCCAGCCGGTCTGGCCGTTGGCGAACGGGGTCTGCTTCTCGTTGTCGAGGTAGCCGTAACCCGGCAGCAGGCCTTTCCAGTTACCCAGGCCCGGATACAGCGCCAGGTAGCCCAGTGCGAAGATGATGGTGCCCACGAACAGCATGAACCACCATTTCGGCAGCGGGTTGTCGTACTCCGCGATCCCGTCGAATGAGTGCCCGACTGTCTCGTCTGTCTGCTCGGTGCGCTGGCCCTTGCGGGTCGACAACAGCAGCCAGGTCAGGGAAAAGATCGTACCGAGACTGAGGACTGTGACGTACAGACTCCAGAATGTAGTCATTCTTTGTTACTCCTAGAAGCTTGCTCGACGTGCTTGATGGCTTCGGGATCATCCGCGAAAGGCAGCAAGGTCGCGTCTTCAAACTCCGACTTGCGCTTGGGACTGAACACCCACAGTGCCAGTCCGATGAAGGCCACCATTACGACAACGGTGCCCAGGCCACGAATCATCCCGATATCCATCCAGATCACCGTTTGCTTTTGATGATGGTGCCCAGGCCTTGCAGATAGGCCACCAGCGCGTCCATTTCGGTTTTGCCCTTCACAGCATCCTTGGCGCCGGCGATGTCTTCGTCGGTGTAAGGGACGCCGAGCGTGCGCAAGACCTCCATTTTTTTGGCGGTATCTTTGCCGTCGAGCTTGTTTTCCACGAGGAACGGGTAGGCCGGCATTTTCGACTCAGGCACGACGTTGCGCGGGTTGTACAAGTGCGCACGCTGCCAGTCATCGGAGTAGCGACCGCCGACACGGGCCAGGTCCGGACCGGTACGCTTGGAACCCCACAGGAACGGGTGGTCCCAGACGCTTTCACCGGCGACCGAGTAGTRGCCGTAGCGTTCGGTCTCGGCACGGAACGGACGGATCATCTGCGAGTGGCAGCCGACACAACCGTTGGCGATATAAATGTCCCGGCCTTCCAGTTCAAGGGCGGTGCGGGGCTTCATGCCCTCGACCGGCTTGTTGGTGACATCCTGGAAAAACAGCGGAACGATCTGGGTCAGGCCGCCGACGCTGACGGCGATGACCATGAAGAAGGCCAGCAGGCCAATATTCTTCTCGACTGCTTCATGCTTCATCAGTGAGCTCCAACTACGGCAATCTTGGCGGCGGCTTCGGCTTCAGCCGGGTTCGAGGCGCGTACGGTGCGGAACACGTTGTAGGCCATGAACAGCATGCCGGTGGCGAAGAACGCACCGCCCAGGGCGCGAACGATGAAGCCAGGGTGGCTGGCTTGCAGCGCTTCGACGAACGAGTAGGTGAGGGTGCCGTCGTCGTTGATGGCACGCCACATCAGGCCCTGGGTGATGCCGTTGACCCACATCGAGGCGATGTACAGAACGGTACCGATGGTCGCGAGCCAGAAGTGGGTGTTGATCAGGGCGGTGCTGTGCATCTGCGCACGACCGAACAGTTTCGGGATCATGTGGTAGATGGCGCCGATCGAGATCATCGCAACCCAGCCCAAGGCGCCTGCGTGTACGTGGCCGATGGTCCAGTCGGTGTAGTGCGACAGCGAATTGACGGTCTTGATGGCCATCATCGGGCCTTCGAAGGTCGACATGCCGTAGAACGCCAGGGAGACGACCAGGAAGCGCAGGATCGGGTCGGTGCGCAGCTTATGCCAGGCGCCCGACAGGGTCATCATGCCGTTGATCATGCCGCCCCAGCTCGGCGCGAGCAGGATGATCGACATCGCCATGCCCAGGGACTGAGCCCAGTCCGGTAGCGCGGTGTAGTGCAAGTGGTGCGGACCTGCCCAGATGTACAGGGTGATCAGCGCCCAGAAGTGCACGATCGACAGGCGATAGGAGTAGATCGGACGCTCGGCCTGTTTCGGCACGAAGTAGTACATCATGCCCAGGAAGCCGGTGGTCAGGAAGAAGCCCACGGCGTTGTGGCCGTACCACCACTGGATCATCGCGTCCGTCGCGCCCGAGTAGGCCGAGTACGACTTGAACAGGCTGACCGGCAGCGACATGTGGTTGACGATGTGCAGCATCGCGGTCACGACGATGAACGCGCCGTAGAACCAGTTACCCACATAGATGTGCTTGGTCTTGCGCTTGACGATGGTGCCGAAGAACACCAGACCGTAGGTGACCCAGACAATGGCCAGCAGAATAGCCAGGGGCCATTCCAGTTCCGCGTATTCCTTGGTGGTGGTGAAACCCATCGGCAAGGTAATGATCGCGCCGACGATCACCGCTTGCCATCCCCAGAAGGTAAAGGCGGCGAGGCTGTCGGAAATCAGTCGCGTTTGGCAGGTTCGCTGCACGACGTAATAAGAAGTGGCAAACAGTGCACATCCACCGAAGGCAAAAATCACCAGGTTTGTGTGCAACGGGCGCAGGCGTCCAAAGCTCGTCCATGGCAGACCGAAGTTCAACTCCGGCCAGACCAGTTGCGAGGCAATGAAGACACCGAGCCCCATGCCAAGGATCCCCCAGACCACCGTCATGATGGCGAACTGGCGGACTACCTTATAGTTATAAGCAGTCGGACTGATTGCTGTGCTCATTCTAAGGTTCCACGGTTTGGGTGTTTTATTAGGATTAAAAATCGGCCGCAAGTATGGAGAAAGCAAGGG
>NZ_JBGCUL010000473.1:0-3493 GCF_054177685.1 Pseudomonas sp. P5_A2_2 | reverse complement strand
CAGCTTGGCAAAGGAGTTGTTCTCAAGCTCAGTGCCGAAGTTCAGGCCCGCGGTACGCGACAGGTAGTAGAAGCGGTCGCCGTTCTGCAACGCCTCCATCTGGGTTTCAAACACGAAGTTGAACGTCGAGCCGAGCATGCCGCCGAACGGCATCTTCTGTTCGGCGAGGCCACCGACCCAGAAGTCGATGTCGTCGACACCCGTGACCGTCACACCTGTCAGGTCATCTGCAGTACCCAGTACCCCATCCCTGCCGGCCGTCGTTATGTTGGCATAGGCTCCGGTGCTGTTGAGGAAGTCCAGGCGATCAGCCGGCGAACCCGCAACATTGAATACCAGCGCAAAGGCTGCAGCGCGTTTGTCTGCCAGCGTGGTCGCCGCCGTGATCGAAGAATGCGTACCAAAGGCTGCAATGAAGTTGACCAGCGACTCGGGGTGCTTGAGGCTGTCCGCCAGGTCAACCCAACTGATGTACGGCTTGAGTTGGCTGTCGCCGGTTGATGCGTAGAACTCACGGCGCGCCTCATTCAAGGTGGGGATGCCCGTGTCGCGACCACGCGCCAGGTTCAGGCTCGGCAAATCGAGCGGCAGACCGAGCAGGTTGTTGCGCAACGCTTCGGTGACGAACTCATCGATCTCGTTGCCGACCTGGCGGGTCACACCGCGAATGATCGCCCCTGCCGCCTGGTCCGCAGTCACCCCGCTGCCGGCGAACGCCAGGGGGTTGAGGAAGGCTGCGATCAGACCCAGTTGCGAGTCCGGGTTGGCCGGGTTAGTGAGGAGCGGATTGAACGCCGGGTCGAAGCGATCGACGGTCTCGGTCAACATCGAGTGACCGAAGCGGTACACCACGTGGGCGAACTCGGCGAGGATAGCCGGGTTGATCGAGGTGTCATAGCCGCTGGGCGCAAGGAACCCATCGACCTGCGGCTGAATGGTCCGCGCGAACTCTTCGAACACCAAGTGTTGGTACTGCATCTCGGTGCCGAACTTGGCGGCCTGGAACAGGCGTTCGCCGTCCCACACCAACGCTGCAATCCCGGCGGGTGTAGTCGGAATCGCGGCCACGTCGACCGCCAGCCACTCATTGAGGAAGGCCAGGTCGCCGGCGGCTATGAGGGTGTCCTTGGTTTGCTGGACCAGGCGGTTGTGCTCGGAGTGGAACACATGGTGCACGGTGGTCAGGCCAATGTTCTCGTTGACCCGACCGTCGCMGGCAATGTAGTGGGCGTCGAGCAGTTCGTTGTCATAGGTCAGGTTGTTGCCACCCGCGTCAACGGGCTGCGCATTGCCGACAGCGATGTCGGCATCCGCCTGCAGTACCCCGCCGACGACGACCGGCGCGGCATTGTGGGCGATGTCATCGAGGAAGCCATGCCCGGCACTCACGGCGTTAGCCAGACTGATGGGAGCTGCCCGGTTGCCTTCGACCAGTTGAGTGACGTCATCCGCCGTCCCGGCGATGCCGTCAGCACCGTTGCTGATGCGAATCACCACCTGCGGCATGCCGTTCGGCCCGCGGATGAAGTTGCCGTACGCATCGGTTGCCAGCAATGGCACGTTATGTACATCGGCATCAGTCAGGTTGATGCCCAGAATGTCACGGGCCTGGGCCTTGACCACTTTCCAGGTCGCCATGCCGCCATTTTCGCCGCTGCCATCATCGGCAGTGCCGAACAGGCCATCGGCGCCGAGATCGCGGTTGGTAATCAAGCGTCCGGTTGCAACAGGATCGCCGTCCGCATTGAGCACGTACTCGCGCAGGAACACCTGATGCGAAGGGTGTGAGCTGTAGGTCTGGCTCTGGTCGACGAACGGCGAGGTGGTGTTGGGCTGGCCATCATCGGCAGTGCCGAGTACTCCGTCTGCGCCGGGGGTACGCACCGCACGTGGCAGCACCATGAAATTGGTCGGGCTGCCCGCTACGAACAACGGATCGTCCGGTTGCAGCGGAATAAACACGAAGTCGGTAGCGCTCTTGGTGACCAGGTCGAGACCGTGGTCGAAGAACTGGCCGAAGAAGGTCATCCAGGAGTTGAAGCTGGCGGTCAGGCCGACGTCCGGCGACACGTTGGGCATGAAGAACACGTCCTTGTCATCGGCCGTGCCGAACACGCCATCCAGCCCGGGGCTGGTGACTATCTGTACGCCAGGCTTGAGTACGTCGTCATTACCCGCACCCACTACGCCGAAGTTGAGTACACCGTCCAGTCCCGGGTCGAACGCTGCGGCATAGGCCGCCGGGTTATTGGCGGTCTGGTCGACGATCAGGTTACTGATGATCCGTGGTTGCGGATCGGTCACCGACCCTGTCCCGGCGTATGCATCCAGAAACGAGGGATCGAGCAGGCGCGGGAAAGCATTGTCCGCAGCGCCAAACTCGCTCTGGCCGGTGACCAGGTTGTTGAAGCTGCCATCGACGGTACGCAGGCCGAACGGCACCTGAGTGTTGGGAAGCAAATCAATGAGGCTGGTGCCGTCGGCATTCGCTTCTGCGATAAAGATTTGCTTAAGGATGAACTCCAGGTCCGACTTGCTGAAATTGGCCATTTTGGATTGCCCTCGATCTGTCTGGGTAAAGGCACGGGACGAGAAAATCCTCCCGCGCCAAGTCAAGTGCTGGTTTGCGCAGTTTGTTTTTTATGTTTTTTTGCGAGAGCTCTGGCGCTACCCGGGACCCGGGATACGCGCCTGGAATTCGCGAAATGAATTGCTCGCCGGGCGATCAGGCAGAGCGGATTCGAGCCCTGGGCGGGTCATGGAATCTGGAAGTGAAGGCGAACGTCCTGGACACCACCTTCCCTCTGCAAAAGCACGAAATGATCGACATGAATCGGCTCCTCTCGGGAAAGTCACCGCGCCTTGCATTGCCAAAGCGATGGCAAACTTCAGCGGGCGGGTCCCCCGATAACTAAGACTAAAGTTCCATAGCAAGTCTTTGTCAATATTATGTCGTTAAAACAGATGACCGGTTTTAGGATTCATAACTAGCTGTTTTTAAAAGACATATAGGAATTTGAGTGCAGGTATAGAGCGAAATGTTATTTCTTACTGCCGGAAGTGCATAAAACAAAGGAATAACGTCGCAGCGCGTAACGACCTGAGTACCTTTCATGTCCTTCATCCAGAAGAAGGTTGTGTCCTTCCGGCCTTGAGTGGAGAGATTGCGCGCGCCGAACCGGAGGTACGGGTGGCCGTCGAAAAAGGCCTGAAGCAAATACAGAAAGCCTGGGCCGATCGTCTCCGTAGCCCTGATGCGGCATGGGCCGTCATCGCTCAATGTGTGGGAGCGCCAGTCCTGTCCCGAGCAGTCGAGAAAGAACGAGCTCACAAGGAAATCATTGCCTCGACCCGCAAAGCTATTTCACATCGGAAAAATCGAAGAACGTCTCCGATTATGCGAGAGCAGTTCGCAACGCCATGATCATCGCTATCGCTGCAAAACCCTGGTCGATTCAGCCCTCCCTGAATTCCCACACCGAATGCATTCATG
>NZ_JBGCUL010000472.1:0-3495 GCF_054177685.1 Pseudomonas sp. P5_A2_2 | reverse complement strand
ATACTGCGGCTTGCCGTTTGGCGGGGCGAGGGCGGTTTGCGGGTCTTCGAACAGTTCGTAGGCGTACTCGGCAGCGGCAGGATTATCGTCAGGGCTGTAGTCGGGCGCGCGGAAGGCAATACCGCCCACCAGCAAGGAAGACAACGATTCGGTCTTGACCGCAAAACCGTTGGCGCCGACGCTCACGTCAATGCCGCTGGCGTTCCAGAAACGGGTGTTTTCGGTGACGTACTTGTCATTGGGTGCATGGATGAACAGCTCGATGTTCACGCCTTTGCCATCCGGGTCCAGCGCGTAGGCCACCACCTGACCCACCGGGATCTTGCGGTAGTAGACCGGAGAGCCGATATCCAGCGACCCCAGATCCTGTGTGAACAGGGTGAAACGCTTGCCCGGCTCGCCGTAGGTGATGGGCGGCGGACTCTCCAGCCCCATGAAGTTTTTTGCCCGGCCGTTGGCCTGGCCGATATCGGCACCGATGTAATCGCCCGACAGCAGCGTATCGATGCCGGACACACCGCCAGCGCCAATGCGCGGCCGCACGACCCAGAACTGCGAGTCTTCACGGGTAAAGCTTTCAGCCTGCTTTTCCAGTTTGACGGTGGCGTTGACGTTCTTCTGGTCAGCGCTCAGTTCCACATCGGAGACATGACCAATCACGACATTGCGGTATTTGACCTCGGTTTTATTCGCGGTCAGGCCGTCCCCGGTCTTGAACGTGACAACGATGGTCGGGCCTTGCTGCAGAATGCTGTGAACCACCAGCGAAATACCCACCAGCACCGCGACGATCGGTACGATCCAGACCAGCGAAACGCTGAAACGGCGGGTCTTGATCGGCGCCGGCCCGGGGGCTTGTGGCCCGTCAGTGGCTTGTGACTTCATCCGTGACCTCCTCATCGTGTGGGTTTTCCCGTTCTTTATCCCAGATCATGCGTGGATCGAAACTCATGGCCGACAGCATGGTGAACACCACCACCAGACCAAAAAACAGAATGCCCGGGCGCGGTTCGATGTCAGCCAGGGCCTGGAATTTCACCAGCGAGGCCACCAGGGCGACCACGATCACATCGAGCATCGACCAGTAACCGATGACCTCGACGAAGCGGTACAGCGTCGACCGCTCTTTACGTGCCCACTCGCTGTCGCGTTGCACGGTGACCAGCAGCAGCGTGATGGCGACGAACTTGATGCCAGGCACCGCGATACTGGCAATGAAAATGATCAGGGCGATGTCCCAGGCACCGGCTTCCCAGAACTCCAGCACGCCGCTCATGATCGTGCTGTCGGCGCCATGGCCGACCATTTTGGTGTTCATCACTGGCAACAGGTTGGCCGGGATGTAAAACACCAGGGACGCGATCATGTAGGCCCAGGTGCGGGTCAGTGAGTTGGTTTTGCGCCGGTGCAGCGGTGCACCGCAACGCTCGCATTCGTGGGGCTCGAAGGTCATGTCGCAGGCGAGCCCGCAGGTGTGACACAGGCACAGGTTGAGCTCGTCGGCGTAAGGAGGCGTGCTCATACAATGTCCCATAGTTCGCGGATGTCGCGCCCGGCGATGCGGATCATCATCAGGCTCAGCGCAGCCAGGGCAAACAACCCGATACCGGGCAGCACATCGAGCAGACCGGCGAGCTTGATCACCGCGACCATGGCGCCCAGCAGGCAGACTTCGAGCATGCTCCAGGGCCTCAGGGTTTCCAGCCAGCGCATGCAGAAATTGAATCCGGGCGAGCGTTGCCGGGCGAGGGCGAAGCCCAGCACCCAGATCAGCAGCAACAACTGGAAAATCGGCGCGATGATCATGGCGATTGCCGCCACCATGGCGATGAACGTGATAGGCCCCAGACTCAGGGCCAGCACCGAGTCCCAGAGCGTTGCGCTGTTCTTCACGCCCTTGAGGTTGATGCTCATCACCGGATAGAAGTTGGCGAATATCCAGAGCATCAACGCGGTGAAGGTCAACGCAAGACGCTGTTCCACCGTGAGACCGTTATAGCGCTGGAGCACGCCGCCACAGCGCGTACACAGGGTTTTTTGATGTTTGGCGAGCGTGACTTTCTGGTAAACGCTGTCGCAGTGCTCGCAGATGATCAGTTGATCAGTAGATGCCATGGGGCAAGCTCGACAGAAGGCAGGAAGTTCAGAGCACCCCCTCAATATAGAAGTGACTTGCGATTGAGCAAATCGAAAGTCGAAACCTTAACACTATCCGCCGCCCGGGGATGACTCGACCCAAGGTATTTCATGGGGGAAACGAGTGACGAACGACTTTGAATTTTTCTGCCTGCAATGCGCGTTTTGAAAATAACCGAACTAGGCTGATTCGGGTGCCTTGAGTAGCAACAGGCTTTTCATTTTTTTGGCAGTTGAGCGCTTGGAACTAATCAGAGGGCATGGTTTGGGGGTAACTCACCAGGGTCCGGTCACGGATTACTTGAAAACAGGTAGCCGGCCACAAGGATCCGTCCCGATAAAGGAAGGTCGCCATGAAAAGACTCTCGCATCGCTCAAGGTTCTACATTGCAGGTTCATTACTGATAGCGCTTAACGGTATGGCCCAGGCTGCACAAACAGAAAAGCCCAATATCCTGTTCATCGTGTCTGACGACACCGGTTACGGTGATCTGGGGCCCTATGGAGGCGGTGTCGGCCGCGGCATGCCGACACCCAGCATCGATGAACTGGCCGCTGAAGGCACAACCTTTTACTCGTTCTACGCGCAACCGAGCTGCACGCCAGGGCGAGCCGCCATGCAGACCGGGCGCATCCCCAATCGAAGCGGCATGACCACCGTGGCCTTCCAGGGCCAGGGCGGCGGTTTGCCAGCCGCTGAGTGGACGCTGGCCTCGGTGCTCAAGACCGGTGGTTACGAGACCTACTTCACCGGCAAGTGGCACCTGGGTGAAGCCGACTACGCGCTACCCAATGCCCAGGGCTATGACGTGATGAAATACGTCGGCCTCTATCACCTCAATGCCTACACCTACGCCGACCCGACATGGTTCCCCGACATGGACCCGGAAACCCGGGCGATGTTTACCAAAGTGACCAAAGGTGCACTCTCGGGCAAGGCCGGAGAAAAGGCCGTTGAAGAGTTCAAGATCAACGGCCAGTATGTTGATACTCCAGTTATCGATGGCAAACCCGGTGTAGTCGGAATTCCCTACTTTGACGGTTATGTTGAAAAGGCCGCGCTGGAATTCCTCGACACCGCCGCCAAATCCGACAAGCCGTTTTTCATCAACGTCAACTTCATGAAAGTGCACCAGCCGAACCTGCCGGCACCGGAGTTCGTCCACAAGTCGATTTCCAAGTCCAAGTACGCCGACTCGGTGGTCGAACTGGATACGCGCATCGGCCATATCATGGACAAGCTCAAAGCGCTGGGCCTGGATAAGAACACGCTGGTGGTTTACACCACCGACAACGGCGCCTGGCAGGACGTTTACCCGGATGCCGGTTACACGCCTTTCCGTGGCACCAAGGGTACCG
>NZ_JBGCUL010000471.1:0-3495 GCF_054177685.1 Pseudomonas sp. P5_A2_2 | reverse complement strand
GTTTTTCAGCCGTCATCGAGCCTCTCTCCTGACGCCCCATGGACGCGCGTGTGTCTGGTCACCATCCCGCTGGACTGTCCGCCCCGGGATGCACTTACTTAGGT
The DNA here is from genome assembly GCF_054177685.1 of Pseudomonas sp. P5_A2_2. Taxonomy (NCBI): domain Bacteria; kingdom Pseudomonadati; phylum Pseudomonadota; class Gammaproteobacteria; order Pseudomonadales; family Pseudomonadaceae; genus Pseudomonas; species Pseudomonas sp. P5_A2_2. Next base: position 3,391 of record NZ_JBGCUL010000471.1, on the reverse strand, counting down.
TCCGAGCGACAGTCGCCGGGAAAGTTTCATCTGCAATTTGCGCAATCAAGTCTTTGGCGCAGCGGTTAACCCACTAGTCCACCTACTTAAGCACGACTCACGCCATGTGCCAGTGGAGGTTTGAACAATGAACAATCCATTCCCGTTTGCCCCAACGCTGTCTCCTCACTGCCTCACTGCCTCACTGCCTCACTGCCCAGCCCGGCCGCAACGCCGGCATTTGAAAGCCACCGCCAGTGATTCGGTGATTTGACTGACGTTGATCAACATCCGCCGCAGCTATTGTGGATAGGCGTTTGCACCGTTCTGCGGCGGGTGCTTCAAGTTGTCGCAGGCCGTGCGTCCAGCACCATCTGATCCGCTTTTTAATGCAATACCTGAGTCTGTTATGCAAACAGATCGCCACTCATAGTGCTCATGCCTGATGGAGGCTGATGAGCGAAAGACCATGAGCGAGAGAATCCCCGTCCGAACCGTAGAAACATTCGAGCCTTTGCGTCCGAAGATGAAGGCCAAATCCAGCGACAACCACATCCATACCCGCAGCTTCACCGGGCTGTTCCGCAACCTGCGCATCAGCGGTGCGGGTTTTCTGTTTTTGCTGTTCTTCGGCACCGTGTGGTTGAACTGGGGTGGCCGCCAGGCGGTGCTCTGGGATCTTTCCGAAAGCAAATTCCATATCTTCGGCGCGACTTTCTGGCCGCAGGATTTCATCCTGCTCTCGGCGTTGTTGATCATTGCCGCCTTCGGCCTGTTTGCGATCACCGTGTTCGCGGGACGGGTCTGGTGCGGCTACACCTGCCCGCAAAGTTCGTGGACCTGGATCTTCATGTGGTGCGAGAAGATCACCGAGGGCGAGCGCAACCAGCGGATCAAGTTACAAGCCGCGCCGTGGGGCCTGAACAAACTGATGCGTCGAGCGGCCAAGCACACCTTGTGGCTGGTCATCAGCCTGTTGACCGGCCTGACCTTCGTTGGCTACTTCACACCGATCCGGCCACTGGCCGAAGAGCTGCTGACCTTGCAAATGAGTGGCGTCAGCCTGTTCTGGGTGCTGTTTTTTACCGGCGCCACCTACATCAATGCCGGTTGGCTGCGTGAAGCGGTTTGCATGCACATGTGCCCCTACGCGCGGTTCCAGAGCGTGATGTTCGACAAGGACACCCTGACCATTTCCTACGACGTGGCCCGAGGTGAAAACCGTGGTCCGCGCAAACGCGAAGTCAAACCCGCCGAGGCCGGTTTGGGCGATTGCATCGATTGCCAGCTCTGCGTACAGGTCTGTCCGACCGGCATCGACATTCGCGATGGCTTGCAGATGGAGTGCATCGGTTGCGCCGCGTGCATCGACGCCTGTGATTCGATCATGGACAAAATGGGCTACGCCCGAGGATTGATCAGCTATACGTCCGAACATCAGTTGCAGGGTGGCAAGACCCAACTGCTGCGTCCGCGCCTGATCGGCTACACCGCCGTGCTGCTGGTGATGATCGCCGCCCTGGTGGTGGCCCTGGTGGAACGGCCGATGGTGTCGCTCGACGTCAGTAAGGACCGTGGCCTGTTCCGCGAGAACAGCCAGGGGCAGATCGAAAACATCTACAGTCTGAAGGTGATCAACAAGACCCAGCAGCGTCAGGACTACCAATTGCGCCTGGTCGATGCCGATGGTTTCGAGTTGCGGGGCAAGACCGGGTTGAGCCTGGCGCCGGGGGAGATTGTCGATGTGCCGGTGTCGGTGGCGATGCTCTCGGAGCGGCCGGCCAGCAGTTCGCAGAGCATCGGCTTCAAGGTGGTCGACAGCGATGAGCCCGACGTCTACAGCGTGGCGAAGAGCCGGTTTGTTGCGCCGATGAATCGCTGAGCCCTTAGACTGTGTTGCTGCCATCGCGGTGCGACGATTCGACTTGCCCGCGATGAACTCACCTCGATTTTCTTGAATGACAACCTTCCGGGCACTCGATGAAACGCTACGAAAAATTCGCCGACGACATCGCAGAACTGATCCGCTCCGGCGTCCTCGGCCCGGGCCAGCGTGTGCCGTCGGTGCGCTACGCCAGCCAGACCTACGGTGTCAGCCCGTCGACGGTGTTCCAGGCCTACTACCTGCTGGAACGTCGTGGACTGATCCGCGCCCGTCCGCGCTCCGGCTATTTCGTCAACGCCCACGCACCCCGGCCGTTTTCCGAGCCGGTGATCAGCAATGAGGTCAACGAGTCAACGGAAGTCGACGTCAGCGAACTGGTGTTCTCGGTGCTGGACTCGATCAAGGACCCGAACACCGTGCCCTTCGGCTCGGCGTTCCCCAGCCCGACCCTGTTTCCCCTGCAACGCTTGTCCCGCTCCCTGGCCAGCGCCAGCCGCGAGATGGACCCGCGCATGGTGGTCACCGACATGTCGCCGGGCAACCCGCAGCTGCGCCGGCAAATCGCCCTGCGCTACATGGTCGGCGGGCTGATGCTGCCCATGGAAGAACTGCTGATCACCAATGGCGCGCTGGAAGCCCTCAACCTGTGCCTGCAAGCGGTGACCCAACCCGGCGACCTGGTAGCCATCGAAGCCCCGGCGTTCTACGCCTGCCTGCAAGTGCTCGAACGCCTGAAGCTCAAGGCCGTGGAAATCCCCGTGCACCCGCGCGACGGCATTGACCTCGGTGTGCTCGAGCAAACCCTGGAGCGCCATCCGATCAAGGCCTGCTGGTGCATGACCAGCTTCCAGAACCCCATGGGTGCAACCGTGCCCGAGGCAAAGAAACAGCAGCTTGTGGAACTGCTGCGCCGCCACCAGGTGCCGCTGATCGAAGACGATGTCTACGCCGAACTGTATTACGGCCAGCAAGCACCGAAACCGGCCAAGGCCTTTGATACCGAAGGCCTGGTGATGCACTGCGGCTCGTTCGCCAAGAGCCTGGCCCCCGGCTACCGCATCGGCTGGGTTGCCGCCGGGCGCTATGCGCAGAAAATCGAACGACTGAAACTCATGACCTCACTCTGTGCCTCGATGCCAGCCCAGKCCGCCATCGCCGATTACCTGCAACACGGCGGCTACGACCGGCACCTGCGTAAATTGCGCCACGCGCTGGAAGACCAGCAAAGCGCCATGCTCGCCGCCATCGCCCGCTATTTTCCCGCGCAAACGCGGGTCAGCCAACCGGCGGGCGGGTACTTTTTGTGGCTGGAATTGCCGGAGCAGATGGATTCGCTGAAGTTGTTTCAGATGGCGTTGGCGCAGGGAATCAGCATTGCGCCGGGGCCGATCTTTTCACCGGCGCAGCGGTTCAGGAATTGTATTCGGTTGAATTATGGGAGCCCTTGGGATGAGGCTGCGGAAAAGGCGATGGAGACGCTCGGGCGGATTGTGCGCTCGTTCTGACAGCGCCATGTCGTTTGATAAA
>NZ_JBGCUL010000470.1:0-3499 GCF_054177685.1 Pseudomonas sp. P5_A2_2 | reverse complement strand
GCTACGGTGTTGCTACGTGCTTGAGCAGGTTGATTGAATCCCGGACAATGCGGCCTCTTTTTTGAACGCTTGGGCGTGATAACGATGTCGACAGACAAGGTTTCTGTCCACGGCAGTTGGGCTAGCCGCTGGGTCTTCATACTCGCCGCGACTGGTTCGGCCGTGGGGCTGGGTAGTATCTGGAAATTCCCGTACATGGTCGGCGTCTATGGCGGCGGCGCCTTCGTGCTGATGTTTCTGGCCTGCATCGCGCTGATTGGCGTACCGGTCATGCTGGCCGAAACCCTGATCGGCCGGCGTGCCCGGCAGAGCCCGGCCAATGCCTTGAAGACGCTGGCGGTCGAGGCGGGGCACTCGACGAAATGGTCCTGGGGCGCATTTGCCGGGATGATCACAGCGTTGTTGATCCTGTCTTTCTATAGCGTTGTCGGCGGCTGGTCGCTGGATTACATCATCGACATGGGGCGTGGCGACTTTCAGGGGGTAACGGCGGATCAGGTGGGGGCCTACTTCGGCAATGTGATCGCCGATCCATGGCGCCTGACACTTTGGCACACGATTTTCATGCTGTTATCAGCGGTGGTGATTGCCAGGGGCGTGGTCGCCGGGCTTGAGCGCAGCCTGCGCAYCATGATGCCGCTGCTGTTTGTGATGGTCCTGGTGCTGTTGGGCTACAGCATGACCACCGGGCATTTCATGGAGGGCGTGCATTTCATGTTCGACTTCCACCCGGAAAAGGTCCTGGACGGCTTGTTGCCCGCGATGGGGCATGCGTTCTTTTCCCTGAGCGTGGGCGTCGGCTCGATCATGATCTACGGCGCCTACATGCCAAAGAACTCGTCGATTTCAGGGACGGTCGTTGGCGTGGCGCTGCTCGATACTTTCGTTTCCCTGGTGGCCGGCCTGGCATTGTTTCCGATTGTTTTCGCGGCGGGTCTGAATCCGAGCGAAGGGCCGGGGCTGATGTTCGTCAGCCTGCCGTTTGCCTTTGGTAACGTGGCTTTCGGGCAGTTGATGGGTGTGGTGTTTTTCGTGCTGGTGGCGGTCGCTGCCTGGAGTTCGGCGATTTCCCTGCTTGAGCCGATGGTGGCCTACCTGGTCGAACGCACTAAGGTGAGCCGTGCATGGGTCACCTTCTGGTTGGCTTTCAGCTGCTGGTTTGTCGGTCTGGGCACGGTGTTCTCCTTCAATATCTGGAAGGAGGCCAAGTTCTTCGTGAACGAAGGCGGGATGTTCCACCTTTACCAATGGGGAGCAGCCGGTGGTCTCGACTTCTTTGGCGTGATCGATTTCTTCACCTCGCGACTCATGTTGCCGCTTGGCGGTTTGTGTTTCGTGGTATTTGCGGGCTGGATCATGGGGCGTAAAGCGGTGCGCGACGAGTTGTCGATCCGCAACCCTGCGCTGTTTGGCCTGTCCTTGTTCTTGATGCGCTATGTGGCGCCCATCGGCATCCTCGTAGTGTTTGCCGCCCAGCTGTGGAAGTGACGCTGACATGACGACACACATTTCACGTTCGGCCTTGCTGCCTTACCCGGCACAAGCGCTGTATGACCTGGTCAACGACGTGGCGCGCTATCCGGAGTTTCTGCCGTGGTGTTCGTCGGCCGAAGTCCTGGAAAGCTCCCCTGAGCATATGCGCGCGAGCGTTGGTGTGGCGAAGGGCGGCCTCAGTCAGCACTTCGTGACGCGAAACGCTCTGGTTCCCGGTCAATCGATCGAAATGAATCTTGAAGAAGGCCCGTTCAATCAATTGCATGGTGTGTGGGTGTTCAAGCCGCTGGGCGAGAAGGCCTGCAAGATCAGTCTTGATCTGTCGTTCGATTATGCCGGGCCGCTGGTTCGTGCCACGTTGGGGCCATTGTTCAATCAGGCCGCCAATACGCTGGTGGATGCGTTCTGTCAGCGCGCCAAGCAGATTCATGGTTGAAGCCGTGATCGATATCGAAGTGGTGTACGCCGCTGTGGACAGGCAGGTGCTGCTTTCACTCGCGGTGCCGGTCGGCACTAYGGTTCGGGCGGCCGTGCTCAAGTCTGGTGTAKGGGCAGAGTTTCCTGAACTGGATCTTGCCGCCTGCCCGGTGGGTATCTTTGGCAAGGTAATCACCGACCCGGACACTCGAACGATTCAGGCGGGGGACCGAATCGAAATCTACCGGCCGCTGCTGGCGGATCCGAAAGAGGTCCGTCGCCTGCGTGCAGCAAAAGCGGCCGAGGCCAAGGCGCGGAATCAATGATTGAATTGCGCGCCAGGCACTAAAATTTCCGCCCACAGGTGGTTAAATCCCTGAGTGTAAATATGCCTTGTAGGCTTTTTATCGKGGAAATGTAGGATTGGTTTGAGTATTGAAGAGAATTTTCTCTTTGTTTCAATCTTGATTGAATGTGGTTCCGATTAAGCCTAAATCAAGTCTTGCCCTCGTTATGTGAGGGGCAAATAAACTCATTTAGGGATAAATCTGAAATGGACTTGATCAAGTCGTTGAAGCATACAAGTGTGCTGGCAGCAATGGGTGCGGCTTTCACTGTCATGCCGGCCAGCGCAGCCTCCAATGTGTTAACCGCCACGATAAGCGCACAAGGCAAGGTGGTGGCTCAGGCGCCCGAGTGGATCTCTGCGGTAGAGTACTTCTCCCAGCCTGATTATTTTGCGAACTATAAGGTTAACTTCAAGCCGGATGTCTTCATCCAGGCTCCACGGTTCTGCTCTGTATCCCTTACGAACAGCCGTTCCGAAGATGATATTTATTATGGGCGGGCGCGACTTGGGTCTACACCCAAGCAGGATAATTTGAGTGTGATCACTCAACTGGCAGGAATGAAGGGCCCTTCCGGTGATGGTTCCCAAGACTTTATGCTGATGTGTATTAAATAAGCGGGAATCATCGATAGTGATTCCGGCAAGCGATCCGGATCGATCACTATTGCCGGTACATAAAAAAATCCGCCGCCAGAGGTCTGGCAGCGGATTTTCAGAGCAGCCTTGCTGGAGCTTGATGCCCAGGCAAGCGGCATCATTCGCCAATTACTGCGGCGAGGTGTCCAGCGGTTCAGGCGTCGGGACTGGAGCGGTTTCTACACCGTCGACGTCCTTCTGGATCTGATCCAGCAACGAACCTGGCTTGACCGGTTTTTCCGGTTTTGGTTTTTCGACGTTTTCTGCCGGGGCAGCCACTGTCGTGCCGCTGTCCTTGCCAAGGATGGCTTCGTCACGGCTCACGCCTGGCATGAAATCACCAGAGAGGCTGACAAGCTGATCATTTGGGTTGAAGATAACGCTGATGCGTTCCTGTTGGCGTTCACCGCCACCGGGTTGCAGGCTGTACAGATAATCCCAGCGATCGGCATGGAACGTGTCAGTCAGCAGAGGGTTGCCCATGATAAACCGTACTTGCTTACGGGTCATTCCCGGGCGTAACTGGTCTATCATGTCCTGCGTGACGACATTGCCCTGCTGGATGTCGATTTTGTAAACCCCGGGGAATGAACAACCGGCGAG
>NZ_JBGCUL010000469.1:0-3503 GCF_054177685.1 Pseudomonas sp. P5_A2_2 | reverse complement strand
GCCGTGGTCGATCACCACAGTTTTGCCGAGGCCGGTGCACGAATGGCCCGCACGCAGTCGTCGGTCACCCAGCACATGCAACGCCTGGAGCAACAGGTGGGCGTGAGCCTGTTCGAAAAACGCGGGCGGCAAAAGCACCTTACGGAAGCCGGACAGCAGTTGTTACGGCATGCCCGGCAGATGCTTTCGCTCAACGACGACGCGCTGAACTCATTGCGCGAAAGCAGCCTGAGCGGCGTGCTGCGCATCGGTTCGCCCCACGACATCGCCGACACCATCCTGCCGCCCATGCTTAGCCACATCGCGCGATCGGCACCGCGCTTACGTCTGGAGATTGATGTGGGTCGTAGCCCGTTTCTGATGGACGACCTGCACCGGGGCAAAGTCGACATGGTGATTTCCACCCGAGAAGACTCCAGCCTTGAAGGTTTTGCCTTGCGCACCTCGCCGGTGTGGTGGATTTGCTCGGCCCAGTACATCCATACTCCGGGCGAACCCTTGCCACTGATTCTCGTCGAGGAACCGAGTATCTATCGCCGCTACGCGCTGGAGGCCCTGGAGCGCGCCAACATTCCCTGGCGCCAGGCTTACCTGGCATCGAACCTGATCGGCATCAAAGCGGCGACGCGTGCGGGACTGGGCGTCACCCCCAGAAGTATGGAAATGCTCGGCCCGGACATGCGCGTACTGGGTGAAAATGACGGATTGCCGCGACTGCCAGACGTGACCTATCACTTGTGGATTCGCCCGAACACCGTAAACCCGCTAGTGCGTCGGGCGTATGAGTTGATCAAAAGCAGTCAAGGGCACTGATGCCCCGGTTCAGCTGCCCGCACCGCCGTGGGCTTCTTCAAAGAAGTAGTCCTTCCAGCTGGCCGCCTTGTTTTTCAGTACGCCTAACTCCTGCAATTTTTCGGCATAGATGAAGGTGCGCTGTGGCACGACGGTAAAGTCGATTTCGGGGTCGGCGACGATTTTCTCAACCAGCGGCAAGGCCAGCTTCGACTGCTCCACCCGGATATAGATCTGGGCTGCCGCGGACTTGTCAGCCTTGATTATTTTCTCGGCCTCGGCCAGCGCGTCGTAGAACGCCTTGTAGGTTTTCGGGTTTTCGTCGTGGAATTTTTCAGTGGTGTACAGCACGTTAAACGTGGCCTGCCCGCCGAGTACGTCGTAGGAGCTCAGTACCTTGTGCACGTTGGGATTCTGCAGTTCCTGGTACTGGAACGGCGGACTGGAAAAATGTGAATTGATCTCTGAACCGCCAGCGATCAGCGCCGCTGTAGCATCCGGGTGCGCAAGGCTGATCGAGATATCGTCAAACTTCTTGAAATTGTCTTTGCCGAACTGTTTGGCCGTTTCGATCTGCAGCGTGCGCGACTGGAAACCGACCCCCGCCGCCGGTACGGCAATGCGATCTTTCTCGGTGAAGTCCTTGAGGCTCTTCACATTCGGTTTATTCGTCAGCAGGTAATTGGGCATCGAGCCCAGCGAGGCAATGGCCTTGACGTTCTGCTTGCCTTTTGTCCGGTCCCAGATCGTGAGCATCGGCGGCACGCCGGCTGACACCACATCCAGCGCGCCGGCCAACAGTGCCTCGTTCATCGCCGTGGCACCGGAGATGCTGTTCCAGTCGACCTTGATATCGAGGCCCTGCCCCTTGCCATGTTTCTCGATGAGCTGCTGATCCCGTACCACATCCAATATCAGGTAACCGATACCAAATTGCTGGGCAATGCTGATCTTGCCTTCGGCGTGAACGCCGGAGCTCAGTAACATACTCGCCGCAGCCAGGGAGGTCGCCAACACTGTCAACGCAGAACGCTTGAAGGGAGTTGCCATGAAAGCGCCATCGCCATCGCCATCAGCTCCGAGCACGCCCGGCAATGTTCTGAATGGCGCCTCAGCGCCCCAAAAACAGCCGGCACCAAAAGTCGCCTGCTCAACCTGTGTTTCCTGTTGAAGATCGCTCATGTTCCAGCGACCCCACTGTCCGCCAACAAGTGCAGGTGCAACTGCGCGATGTGCTCTGGGCCGATTCCACAGCATCCTCCAACAATACTGGCGCCAGCCGCTACCCAGGATCTGGACCAACGCAAATATGACTCGGGATCCAGATCGCTACGAATCTCCAGCAATGTACTGTTGGCTTTGGCCTCTGTGCTGACGGGAGGAAATGCGTTGGCGTAAACCCCTAGCTCAATGCTCTGGTCGAGGCTATCAAGAACATCCCGGGCTTCGGCCAGAGCCGCTGCCATGACTTCCGGCTGACTGCAATTGAACAGCACGACTCTCGCACCCAACTCGGCCGCCACGCGTACCGCCTCGCCGACTGGCTCAGTGGAACGCAGTTGCGGTGACTCATTGACCTCATCCAGAAGCGTAAACGACACCCACAACGGTTTGAGCTCGGTGCCCAGCGCCTCTGCTACCGCCCTGACTTCAGCCGTAGAACTCTGAGTTTCCGCTAACCAGACATCGACATGCGCCCGCAACCCGGCAATAAGCTCTCGATGGATCGTGACAGAACGTTGATGATCGAACAGGTCCGGCCGATAGGATCCGAGAGCCGGCGGTAACGAGCCGGCCACGGTCACCGGCTCGGCACTCTCGGACGCCGCCTGACGAGCGAGCCGCCCAGCCCGCTCAGCCAGCACTCGCCCCTGCGCGGCAAAGCGCTCTTCACCTATATGAAAAGGCACAACCGCGTAGCTGTTGGTGGTGATTATCCGGGCACCGGCATCCACGAACGCCCTATGCGCCCGAAGCACAAACCCGGGCGCCTCGATCAGTGCGAGCGCTGACCATTCAGGCTGACGAAACGGCGCCCCGATACGTTTCAGCTCGCGCCCCATACCGCCATCGAGTAAACGCAAAGAAGATTGACTCATTGGCTTGCACTCACCTTAGGCGCCGACGCGGACAGCCATTGATCAACCTTGGCGGTGTTCGCCTGAACCCACTCTTTGGCCGCGACGTCAGCCGGCAGTTTTTCCTTTTCGATCTTCAGGATCAGCTCATTGAGCTGCGCCGGGTCGATGGCGACATTCTTCAGGAACTCGGCAATTTTCGGGGCGCGTGTCTGCAAGGCTGTGGACGCCAGGACATGAACCCTGGCATCCGGGAAGGCACAGGTAATCTGACTTTTGTTCAGCCAGTCGGGATCGACCGTCGGGCTGATGAATTTCCAGCAGCCATCGACCTTGTAGAGCGGGTCACCTTTTTTGTTGTCCTGGGCGTAGCCGTCGAATGCGGGCTCTTCGAGGCGACGCAGGTCATAGGCCGAGAAGATCCAGTCCGGGGTGTAGGCATAAAACACCACGCCACGTTGCGCCTTGTAGGCCGAGGCCAGCTTGGCATAGGTCACGGAAGCTTCCGTGGACACCGACTCGAACTTATCGGCAAACCCGTAATCCTTGGCCTTGATCTGGCCAATGTAAGTCGACTCCCAGCCTGCAGGCCCCACCAGCAACTCAGCCTTGCCGCCGCCCAGTGGCTCAAAC
>NZ_JBGCUL010000468.1:0-3505 GCF_054177685.1 Pseudomonas sp. P5_A2_2 | reverse complement strand
CCATGATACCGCCAAACGCACTCAACGGGTGCCGATGGGCGTATGGTGGTTCGTTCCGGGCGGTTGAATGCCGTGCAATTGCGCAAGTCTCTGCTATGCATAAGGGCTTGCGCAGGGAACTATCGGCAAGATTATTTCTCTATGTTGGCATCGGTTGGCCAGCGCGGGGGCATTGTAAGGTGCACGCCGCCTGATTAGACTGCGCCGAAACTCGTACACGCACAGCCCTTACAAGGACTTATATGATCAAGAAATGCTTGTTCCCAGCAGCCGGCTACGGCACTCGCTTCCTGCCAGCGACTAAAGCCATGCCCAAAGAAATGCTGCCGGTGGTGAACAAGCCACTGATCCAGTACGGCGTTGAAGAAGCACTGGACGCTGGCTTGAACGAAATCTCCATCGTCACCGGTCGCGGCAAGCGCGCCCTGGAAGACCACTTCGACATCAGCTACGAGCTGGAAAACCAGATCAAGGGCACCGACAAGGAAAAATACCTGGTCGGCATCCGCCGCCTGTTGGATGAGTGCTCGTTCTCCTACACTCGCCAGACTGAAATGAAAGGTTTGGGTCATGCGATCCTGACCGGTCGACCACTGATCGGCGACGAGCCGTTCGCCGTGGTGCTGGCGGACGACCTGTGCGTCAACCTGGAAGGTGACGGCGTACTGAAGCAGATGGTCAAGCTGTACAAACAGTATCGCTGCACCATCGTCGCGATCATGGAAGTCGACCCGCAAGAAACCAGCAAATACGGTGTGATTGCCGGCGACCTGATTGGTGATGACCTGTACCGCGTGCGCAACATGGTCGAGAAGCCAAAGCCGGAAGATGCCCCGTCGAACCTGGCGATCATCGGTCGTTACATCATGACGCCGGACATCTTCAGCCTGATCGAACAAACCGATCCAGGCAAAGGTGGCGAGATCCAGATCACTGACGCCCTGATGAAACAGGCGCAGGATGGTTGCGTGATTGCCTACAAGTTCAAGGGCAAGCGTTTCGACTGCGGTGGCGCCGAAGGCTACATCGACGCAACCAACTTCTGCTTCGAGAACTTCTACAAGACGGGCAAGGCTTACTGATAGCCTGAGTTGCTCGTGTTGGAAATCGAACTTCGCTCTGTGTAAAAAACACAGGTGAGGAATCAAGCAAACGCCCCGACTTCGTTCGGGGCGTTTGCTTTTGTGCGGGGCTCAGGTACGCAGGGGCGAGACGTAGGTATCGTCTGACATCCATCGGCAGAATTTGTGAAAGAACATCCTGATTTGTTAATTGCAGGGGCAAACGATGATTGTTGCGGCTAAAACCCTCTGTATTAAATGGGATACACCAGAGCCGGTTTGCTCGGCGTGACTGATGTCACTTCAAGGGCGCGCTTAAAGTCGCTGGGGTTTTATGAGGAAATGGAGTTTCGTGAGTGGCGATAACAGGAAGCGTGACTCTAAAACGGTGGTTGGCTCTAAGCGTCCTGATGCTACCTGTACTGCTGGTAACAATTGACAATACGGTGCTTGGATTCGCATTACCAAAAATTGCCGAGGCCCTGCGTCCGAGTGCTAGCCAGCAGTTGTGGATGATCGATGCTTATTCGCTGGTATTGGCGGGGTTGCTGGTGTCGATGGGTAGTCTGGGGGATCGAGTCGGTCATCGTAAGTTGTTGCTGGCCGGGTCCTTGGGTTTTGCGATTGTGTCGGTGCTAACCGCGCATTCCGATACCGCCACGCAACTGATTGCCGGGCGGGCTTGTATGGGTGTTTTCGGTGCAATGCTGATGCCCTCAACGCTGGCGTTGATACGTTCGGTGTTCGAGGACCGAGAAGAACGCAGACTGRCAGTCGCGATCTGGGCAACGACGTTGACGGTCGGCTCGGCACTCGGTCCTTTGGTKGGTGGGGTGTTGCTGGAATTCTTCAGTTGGGGGTCGATTTTCCTGTTGGCGGTGCCCGTGTTGGTGCCACTGCTGGTGTTGGGGCCACTGTTGTTGCCCGAGTCCGAGCGAGATGCTGCAGGACCGTTGGATCCAATTAGCATCCTGCAATCGATGGTAGCCCTTGGTGCCATTGTTTATGGCATTAAACACAGCGCCAGTAATGGTATCGACTGGATGGCGCTGACAGCATTTGCAGTAGGCGCAGTTGCGGGCTGGATGTTTGTGTGTCGACAGTTACGTCTGCCTGTGCCGCTGATGGATCTGAGCCTGTTCCGCAGTGGCACCTTTAGCGGCTCTGTCGCGATCAATTTGATGAGTCTCGCGTTTCTCGTCGGTTTCGTATTCTTTGCCACTCAGTTCCTGCAGATCGTTCTTCAGATGTCGCCCTTGAGTGCTAGCCTCGCGTTGATTCCTGGTCAGGTCATGGCGATTGTAGTGGGGATGGCGGTCGTGCCTGTCGCACGGCGATTACAGGTGCATGTGCTGATACCGATTTTGATGGCGTTTGCTGGAGCGGCGTTTTTGCTGGTCGCCAGCATGGGCAGTAGCCTGACCGTTCTAGTGGTGGCTTTTGCCTTGCTGAACATTGGCGTGGGCGCGATCGCGACGGTGTCCAATGATGTGATTTTGTCAGCCGCACCACCGGCAAAGGCGGGCGCCGCGTCGGCCATTAGCGAAACGGCCTATGAAGTGGGCGTAGTTTTGGGGGCGACAGTGCTCGGCGGTGTCGTCACCGCCTACTATCGCGGCGCATTGCAGCTTCCGGGGTTCCTGAGCGAAGTGCAGATGATGCTGGCGAGTGAGACGCTATCTGGCGCCTATCATGTGGCGGCAGACTTGTCGGGGGATCAAGCAAGGGAATTGATGGCGCAGGCGGGAAGGGCATTCGAAGGTGGGATCGGTTTGGTTTCGTGGGTGACGTTCGGCTTGGCACTCATGGCGATTTTGATTGCTTTGCGCACTCTGCGGGCACCGAAAACGCAATCCGCAGAGGGGCATTGATCGAAAACGAAGATTGGGCCGCGCATCGCACGGCCTGAGCATTTCAGCACAATGCTTGCTCAGCGGCCGTCCGCAGGTATGCTGTTGGCCTGCCGAGGAGATTGAAAATGGCCTACGATTTTGACCTTTATGTGATTGGTGCCGGTTCCGGCGGTGTGCGGGCTGCGCGGTTTGCCGCCGGGTTCGGCGCGAAAGTGGCCGTGGCCGAGAGCCGCTACCTGGGCGGGACCTGTGTGAACGTCGGCTGCGTGCCGAAAAAATTGCTGGTCTACGGTGCGCACTTTGCCGAAGACTTCGAGCAGGCATCCGGTTTTGGCTGGAGCCTGGATGAAGCGCAGTTCGACTGGGCGACGCTGATCGCCAACAAGGATCGTGAGATCAATCGCCTCAATGGCATTTATCGCAACCTGCTGGTCAACAGCGGTGTGACCTTGCATGAAGGCCACGCGAAGATCGTCGATCCGCATCAGGTCGAGATCAATGGCGAGCGCTTTAGCGCCAAAAACATCCTGATCGCTACCGGCGGCTGGCCGCAGATTCCGGAGATCCCGGGGCGCGAGCATGCCATCAGTT
>NZ_JBGCUL010000467.1:0-3511 GCF_054177685.1 Pseudomonas sp. P5_A2_2 | reverse complement strand
GCGTTGGCCGGCGAGCCGAGGAACATCCCGGCGTCGGGTTTCATGTAGAAGGATTCGTCGAGGCTGACCAGCATCGGCCAATGGTGGATGTCCACGCCTTCGGGGCCGGCGAAGATGAATGCGGCACGACGTTTGGGTTGCAGGCCCAGGGGCTTCGCGCCGGCCAATTCACCGATCTTGTCGGCCCAGGCGCCGGCGGCGTTGATGATGATCGGCGCGCTGAACGTCTGGCTGCCGGTCTGGACGTGCCATGTACCCTGGCGGTCGCGGCTCAGGCTGATGACTTCGCTGTCGGTATGCACTTCGCCCTGGTTACGGCGGATACCGCGCAAATAGCCCTGGTGCAGGGCATCGGTGTCGATGTCGCTGGCGGTCGGGTCGTAGATGGCACCATGGACCTTTTCCCGGCGCAGGATTGGCACCAACGCGCAGGCCTCGTCGACGTCGAGCAATTGCATTTCCGGCACCGTGGTTTTTGCGCTCTGGTATTGCCTGTTCAGTTCATCCGGGTCACCGGTCAAGTCCACGGTCATTTCGCCGCGCGGAGTCAGCAGCGGGTGTTCGCAGAAACCGCTGGGTGGGTTGTCGAAAAAATCCCGGCTGGCCAGGGTCAACGCCCGCACTTGCGGGGTGCCGTAGGCCGCGGTGTACAGCGCCGCCGACCGGCCGGTGGAGTGATAGGCCGGATGGGATTCGCGTTCGAGCACGATCACGCGGCCGTGCTGCGACAGCCAGAAACCCGTGGAAGCACCGGCAATCCCGCCGCCGATGATGATGAAATCTGCCTGGCTCATGAACGTCTCCAGTGAAGTGCGATGCCGAAATTGTGGTGATCACCTGTGGGAGCGAGCTTGCTCGCGATTGCGGTCAATCATTCAGCATGGATGTCGACTGACTTGACGCTATCGCGAGCAAGCCCGCTCCCACAGGATCTAAGTGTTAGTGAGATAGGCGATAGATCGCATTGGCCAGCGCAATGTCTTCCAGACCCAGGCCGATGGAGCGGAAAAACACATGGCGATCGTAATCCGGTCGCAGGACTTTTTCGCTGAGCAGGTCGGGCAGGTCGCCGACAATCGCGCTCGTGTCCCAGCCGTGCTGCTCGGTGGCGATCAGCATTTCTCCGGCCGAGCCCGGGGTGGTCAGTCGATAGTCGCAGAATACCTGCATATCGTTGAGGCTCTGGGGCGGCACTTCGTGGGCGCGCGGCGCATTGGTGCTGATGGAGGTGATCAGTGCCGGTTTGCGTAAGTGAGACGGGTCGATCACCGGGCCGGGGGAGGAGGTGCAGAGCATGATCACGTCGGCGTCCTCAACGGCGGCTTCGCGACTGTCGAGGATGTTCAGGCGTGGCTCGATGTTTTTCAGCAGACCGACGGTGTCAGGATCGTCGCTCAGGCTCGGCGCGTACAGGTTGATGCTTTGCCAGTCGCGCAGGCCTTTCACGTAGTGCAGGTGCGCCTGGGCCACTTTACCGCTGCCGATGATGGCCAGGCGATTGGCTGAGAGCGGCGCGAGGGCGTCGACCGCTACGGCGGTGGTCGCGGCGGTGCGTGCGGTGGTCAGTTCACCGGCGTCGCACAGCAACAGCGGCTGGCCGGTCTGCGTCGACATCAGCAGAGTCCACGCGGTCACCAATGGTCCCTGATCACGGACGATGTACGGCGAAGTCTTGATCCCGTACACGCCGTCTTCGGCCAACACACCCAAGTAGTTGATGAAGTCGCCGGCAGCCTGTGGGAACTCCACCAGTTGCTGCGCCGGTTGCACTGCTTGCCCGGTCGCCAGGTCACGGAACATTTTGCGCAGGATCTGCGGTACGTCGACCTGCGCCAGCAACTCGCGAGCCTGGTTCTGGTTGATCACTTGGGGCGTACTGGACATGGTCGGCTCCGGAATTGAAAGTAAACTAATTTGTCTATTATGGACTTTTAGTTATCGCGAGCAATATCCAAAGCAAAAAAAAGCGCAGTCCGTTTCCGGCTGCGCTTGTCTTTTCAGCGTCGCTTAATGGGGACGCTTGCGTTCAACGGCCCGCAACAGATGCGTCGGTGGCGTTTCACAACTGATCTTGCGCCCCAGCAGTTCTTCGATGGACGGTAGCTGGTAGGAGTCGTCTTCACCGGCAAAGCTGATGGACACACCGTCGGCACCGGCGCGACCGGTACGACCGATGCGGTGCACGTAGTCGTCCGGCACTTCCGGCAGGGTGAAGTTGATCACGTGGCTGATGCCGTCAATGTGGATGCCGCGGCCGGCCACGTCGGTGGCCACCAGCACGCGGATCTTGCCTTCGCGGAAGCCTTCCAGGGTCTTGATGCGCTTGTGCTGCGGCACGTCGCCGGATAGTTGCGCGGCGTTGATGCCGTCGCGCACCAGGCGTTCTTCGATGCGTCGCACTTCATCCTTGCGGTTGGCGAACACGATCACCCGCTCCCAACCATTGTCGTTGACCAGGTTGTAGAGCAGTTTGTATTTGTCGGCACCGGCCACCGCGTAGATGTGCTGCTCGACGTTTTCGCTGGCCACGTTCTGCGCTTCGATCTCGACGATCGACGGGTCGGTGGTCCATTGCTTGGCCAGGTTCATCACGTCTTCGGTGAAGGTCGCGGAGAACAGCAGCGTCTGACGCTCGGACTTCGGCGGTGTCTGGCGAATGATCTGGCGCACTTGCGGGATGAAGCCCATGTCGAGCATGCGGTCGGCTTCGTCCAGCACCATCACTTCGACCATGTCCAGATGCACATCGCCGCGCTGGTTGAAGTCCAGCAGACGGCCCGGCGTGGCCACGAGGATGTCGCAGTGGCGGGCCTCGAGGTGCTTGAGCTGCTTGTCGAAGTCCATGCCGCCGACGAACGTCATGACGTTGAGGCCAGTGTATTTGGTCAGGTCGGCGGCGTCCTTGGCGATCTGTACTACCAGTTCGCGGGTCGGCGCGATGATCAGCGCCCGTGGTTCACCCATGTAGCGCTCTTTCGGCGGCGGGGTTTGCAGCAACTGGGTGATGATCGAGATCAGGAACGCAGCGGTTTTGCCGGTACCGGTCTGGGCGCGGCCGATGGCGTCTTTGCCCGCGAGGGTGAAGCCCAGCACCTGTGCCTGGATCGGCGTGCAATACGGGAAGCCCAGGTCCTGGATGGCGTGCATCAGTTCAGGGGCGAGTTTGAAATCGTGGAAGCGGGTTTTGCCTTCCTGGGGTTCGACGACGAAGTCTTCGAGTTTCCATGGGATGACCGGCGCCTTGGGCTTGGGTTCGCGGCGCGGTTTGGCGGGTTTCGGCGTTTCGCTGTGTGGCTGTTCCGGGGCTGTTACTGCCGCAGGCTGGGCAGCTTCTGCGGTCTTTGGCTCATGCTTGGGTGCCGCAGCAGGGGCGGCCCGTTCAGACAGATTACCGTCGGTGCGGTGGCCGGGAGCGTAAGACGCAGGGCTGGGAACTGGCGCGAGTTGCTCAGTCTCGCTTTTACCGAACATTTTCTTGAGTGCTTTGAGCACGGTCATCTCATCAATTGGT
>NZ_JBGCUL010000466.1:0-3529 GCF_054177685.1 Pseudomonas sp. P5_A2_2 | reverse complement strand
AGCATGTAGAGGAGGAAGAGTCGCTACGCGATTGAGCGACCGAAGCGTGACTAGTGCGATGCGTGGAACAGAACAATAACGAACTCAATGAACACACTGCCTTCCTTACTAGAAATCTATCGGGAGCATCATGAAAAAATTAGCGTTGGTTCTCGTCTCTGGCTTGACCTCCTTCGCCGTGATGGCGCAAGAAAACCTCACGGTTGTCACATATGGCGGGAGTGTCGCAGCGGCTCAGCAACAGTCCTCGATCAAACCCTATGCCGATAAAACAGGCGTCAAGATTCGTACCGAAGATTACTCGGGAGGTATTGCCCAGCTCAAAGCTCAGGTTGAGTCGAAAAAAATGGCCTGGGATGTGATCGATATGGAAATGCCGGATGCCGTGCGGGCCTGTAATGCCGGCCTGTTGGAGCGCATCAACCCGGCGAAAGATCTCGCCGCCGCGCCTGATGGCTCTACGGCGACGGATTTCCTGCCAGGTTCGCTGAACGATTGCGGGGTCGGTGCTTACATTTGGAGCACGGCGGTTGCCTACAACACCAATGCCTTCAAAGGACAGGCCCCCACAACACTGGCTGATTTCTTCGACCTCAAAAAATACCCCGGCAAGCGTGGCTTGCGCAAAGCGCCCCAGGCGAACCTCGAATGGGCTCTGTTAGCGGATGGTGTTCCTCGTGATCAGGTGTACGAAACACTGGAGACCGATGAGGGGCTTCAGCGTGCTTTCAAAAAGCTCGACTCGATCAAGAGCCAGGTGATTTGGTGGGAAGCTGGCGCGCAACCTCCGCAGTTGCTGGCAGATGGTCAGGTCACGATGACTTCCGCCTGGAATGGTCGGATCTGGGCTGCACAGGCGAAAGAAAAACAGCCATTCAAAATCATCTGGGACGGCCAGATGTATGACATCGATGTGTGGGCCGTGCCGGTGGGTGCACCCAATAAAGCCAAGGCCATGGATTTCCTGCGTTTCGCAACCTCGACTCAGATTATGGCTGACCAGAGTCAGTACATCGCTTATGGCCCGACACGCAAGTCGTCCCAGCCACTGGTTCACGCCGATATGAAGTCGAGTATGCCAACCGACCCGGCCAACTTTGCGACGGCATTGCAGGTGAATTCGGAGTGGTGGGGTGATCATGCTGACGAGCTGAACGAACGCTTCAACGCCTGGCTTGCAAAATGATCGTCTGAATTTAGCCGTTAAGCCGTGTGGGTCGGCTTGCCATCGAAGTACCAGATTCGGTGAGGGATAGCGGCTATTAGCCGAGCTGATCAAAGGAATTGCTCTCTGCTTGGTGCACTTTGCCCGACGCTTGCGTCGGGTTTTTTTCGTTTCAGCGCAAAACAAAAAAGCTGACCTGCAAGACGGCTCGACGAATAAGTTCTGCTTATCCATATGCCCTATATAGATCGTTTGTAAGAGGCTATAGGGGCTTATAGCATCGGATTCCAGAGGTTTGGACTTATTCGGAGGTTGCTATGAAGGTGCTGGTGGCGGTGAAGCGTGTCGTAGACGCCAACGTCAAAGTCCGTGTCAAAGCGGATGAATCTGACGTTGAGTTAAGCAACGTAAAAATGTCGATAAACCCCTTTTGCGAGATCGCTGTGGAGGCCGCACTTCAATTGAAGGAAAGCGGGCAGGCCAGCGAAATCATCGCCGTATCGGTGGGTCCTGACGCTTGTCAGGAGCAGTTGCGAACCGCACTGGCAATGGGCGCAGACAGAGCCGTGCTGATCAAGACGGGTAGCGATCTGGAACCCCTTGCGATTGCCAAACTTCTCTACACGGTCACCCAGCGTGAAGAACCCGGCATTGTTCTCCTGGGTAAGCAATCCATCGATGGTGATAACAACCAGACCGGTCAAATGCTTTCCGCCTTGATGGGCAGCGCTCAAGGCACCTTCGCTTCGCAAATCAACGTCGTCGGTGAGTGGGTCAATGTCATTCGCGAGGTCGACGGCGGACTGGAAACCAGAAGCTTGCGGTTGCCAGCAGTGATCACCGCTGACCTGCGCCTGAACGAGCCACGCTACGCCTCTCTTCCGAACATCATGAAAGCGAAGAAAAAACCACTGGAGGTCATTGATGCCGGCGACCTCGGTGTCGATATCGCTCCTCGTTTGAAAGTCATCAAGGTCTCGGCGCCGCCTGAGCGCAAGGCAGGCATTCGTGTGAGTAGCGTTCAAGAATTGGTCGAGAAGCTGAAGAACGAAGCGGGGGTGATCTGATGGCTGTTTTATTGATTGCTGAGCACCACGAAGGGGCTCTTAAATCGAGCACCTTGAACGCGCTTTCAGCGGCGGCGAGCCTTGGGGCAGACGTCGACGTTTTGGTGGCGGGTCAGCAGGCGGGCAGTGTCGCTGAGGAGTTGGCCACCTTCGCGGGTGTGAGTTGCGTACTGATTTCAGATGCGCCCGAGTATGCAGATCAAGGTGTCGAGAATGTGGCCGCTCTGGTGACTGAGCTGGTGAAGACCTCGACCTACGGCCATGTCATTGCCGCCTCTACGGCGTACGGCAAAAATTTGCTTCCTCGTGTGGCTGCATTGCTGGATGTCGCCCAAGTCAGTGACGTGGTGGAAATCGTTTCCCCGAACACATTCGTTCGGCCGTACTACGCCGGTAATGCCCTGGCGACCGTTGAAAGCGCTGACGTCGTCAAGGTGCTGACCGTTCGCACCACCGCGTTTGCAGCAGCCGAACGCACGGGGGCATTGGCTCCTATCAAGGCCATTTCCGTCTCTCACGACACCGGTCTTTCCAAATTCCTGAGTGCCGATTTCAGCGTCTCTGACCGGATCGAATTGACCTCGGCCAAAATCGTCATTTCCGGCGGTCGTGGCATGGGCAGTGGCGAAAATTTCGCGCTGCTGGAAAAAGTCGCCGACAAGCTGGGTGCTGCGGTGGGTGCCTCTCGTGCAGCCGTCGACGCCGGTTTCGTTTCCAACGATATGCAGGTTGGCCAGACAGGCAAGATCGTGGCGCCTGACTTGTACATCGCTGTCGGTATCTCGGGTGCCATTCAACATTTGGCCGGCATGAAAGATTCCAAAATCATCGTTGCGATCAACAAGGACGAAGAAGCGCCGATTTTCCGCGTTGCTGACTACGGCCTGGTTGCCGATTTGTTCGAAGCCGTTCCAGCTCTTGAAGCTGCCCTGTCTCGAGGAGTCTGAAATGAGCGCCAAGCGTACTTATACCTTTGCTTTCKATTGTCCGGACCGGGTGGGAATCATCACCCGCACGGCGGGCCTGTTCGCCAGTCATGGCGGTTGGGTTGAAGAGGCCTCGCAGTTCTCTGACGAAGAGAGCAATCGCTTCTTCAGTCGCATGGTTGTTCGCGCGGAGACCCTGCCGTTTGACATCGAAGTGTTGAAACGCAAAGTCGAACCGCTCGCACAAGAGATGTCGATGAACTGGCGGCTGGTCGACAGTGACCAGCGCAAGCGTGTGGTGCTGATGTGCAGCAAAGGCTCGCACTGCATGACCGATCTGCTCGATCGCTGGAAGACCGGTGATCTGGCTG
>NZ_JBGCUL010000465.1:0-3537 GCF_054177685.1 Pseudomonas sp. P5_A2_2 | reverse complement strand
CGTTTGCACAACCAGTTCTGCGCCAGCAGGCGCAGACCCTGTTGTTGAAGATGCTCGAGCGCACGGCGCTCGGCATCCATGCCGCTTTGCTGGCGTGACCTGTCAGGCATCAGCGAGCGGTGTCCGGCAGGCGCTGGACCTGGCCATTGGCGAACTGGGCCCATGGCAACTGGCGCACGACCCGCTGGCTCTGAGACATGCCAAGGCTGCCCGACTCACCGTCGATGCGGCTGTCTGGCAGAGACTTGAGTTGGCCCAGGCGCGGTGCCAGGCGATAGGCGTCCACACCCATTGCATACAGACGCCCCAGGCTGCCGGCGGCTTGTGGCCACTGGGCTGTGACCTGGCGGCGCAGTGGATCGTTGGCCTCCAGCAGCCATGGCGTTTCGCAGAAGCGGATGCCATTCATGTCGTTGTACTGGTTGACGTCGCCACTGGCGCTGAACACGTGAGAGGTGGCGTAGACCGGCACATCGCCTGCGTACTGGAAGTTCAGGGTCGGTTTGATCTGCTGGGCCTGTTGTGGTGTTGCGGCCAGGAAAATGAACTCGATGTCCTGGCGGCGCGATGGCTGGGCAGCGACTTGCGAGCCAACAGTGCTTTGCAGGCTCTTGGCGCGACCTTCGCTCTGACGCAGCTGGAACATGTCGGCAATCTGCTGGGCTAACTGGACCGGTTGATCGACACGTTCGGTGGCAACGATAGTACCGCCATTGGCCTGCCAATCCTGGCTGAACGACTTGAGCACACGGTCGCCCCATTCACCTTTCGGCACCATGATGGCTGCACGGTGCAGGCCATCGGCGCGAGCGCGGCGCGACACTTCACGAGCTTCGTCTTCAGCGGCAAGACCGAACTGGAACAACTGCGCCGGGCCTTGATCGCCCTCGCTGTAATTCAGCGCGAGTGTGGTGATCGGCAATTGCGGGCGAGTGCTCAGCTGTTTGACCAGCGGCTTCTCCAGCGGGCCGACGACCAGTTGCACGCCATCGGCCTGGGCCTTGCGGTAGAACTCGTCCATGGAGGTCAGGCGCGAACTGTCATAAAACTCGATGGCGGGTGGTTTCTGCCCGGCCTGTTGTGCCTGGTAGTGAGCGGCCATGAAACCGTCGCGCAGTGCTTTGCCAACCGAGGCCAGCGGGCCGTCCTGAGGCAGCAGCAGGGCGATCTTGCTCAGGGGTTGGCTGGCCAGTTCCTTGAGTTGGGTCAGTGGCTGCGGCAATTGAATGGCTGCCGGGTGTTTCGGATTCCGCGTGCGCCAGTTGTCGATGGCGGCTTGTTGCTGCTCCAGGGTGCCGGCGGATTTCACGGCCAGCGCCAGGGCCATCCAGCCGCCGAGATCGTCGGTGGTGTTCGGCTGCAACTGATCGGTCGGCAGCGAAGCGATCAGGGTCCAGATGGCTTCGTGGTTTTTGCTGGCGGCTTCACCTTTGAGCATCGGGGCGATGAAAATGCGCTCGCGAGCGGCGGCGAGGGTCTGGCCATCGGCTTCAAGTGCGCGGGCGTGAACGGTGCCGGTGCGGACCTGTTGTTCGACGGGCAGTTCGCTCAAGTATTGCAGGCTTGGGTGGCTCAAGGCGGCCAGTGCGGCCTTGGGCTGATTGCGGGTCATGGCCAGTTCAGCCGCCAGGGTGTTGGCGAAAATCTGTGGGCCCGGCTTGAGCTGCTCGATAGGAACCTGTTGCAGGATTTGCGCGGACTGGCCGGCATTGCCCTGGTGAAAGGCCAGGTCGGCAGCGCTCAGGCGCAGAAGGGCGGCATCTTCCGGTGATTTGCTTTGGGAGGCCTTCTCAAGCAACTGCTCGATACTGGCGTCCGGTGTCCGTGGAAGTTCGCCAAGGCTGGAGGAGGGCGAGCTGGCGCAAGCCGCCAGCAAGGCAGCGAGGCAGAGGGCAGATAACAGCCGCAGGCAAGCGATCATGTAAGCGTTCCTGATACTCGATCAAATTAGCGTGGAATTGTACCCAAGCACTGGCCGGGGCGCGATGTTACTGGCGTGAATCGATCAATTTAGCTGGTGGAAATGTTGCGCCAGCGCACAAACGGTCGCCGATGCCGTGTTTGCTTGCGCGTATCGTGAGCCTCGCTACGCGCTACAATGGCGGCTTTTACCGATCATGAGGTGTGCGCTTTGACTGCTCCAGGTGCTTTGAATTCCGCTGCTGGCTCGCTTTTTGTGGTGGCGACGCCCATCGGCAACCTGGATGACATCAGTGCGCGGGCGCTGAAGATTCTGCGTGATGTGGCCTTGATCGCCGCGGAAGACACCCGCCATTCCCAGCGCCTGATGCAACACTTCGGCATTGCGACGCCATTGGCGGCCTGCCATGAGCACAACGAGCGGGATGAAGGTAGCCGCTTTATCACTCGTCTGCTTGCCGGTGACAACGTGGCGTTGATCTCCGACGCCGGGACGCCGCTGATTTCCGATCCGGGTTATCACCTGGTGCGGCAGGCCCGGGCTGCAGGCATCAATGTGGTGCCGGTTCCGGGTGCCTGCGCGTTGATTGCAGCGTTGTCGGCGGCGGGTCTGCCTTCCGACCGATTCATTTTCGAAGGTTTCCTCCCGGCCAAGGCGGTGGGGCGGCGGGCGCGTCTCGAGCAGGTAAAGGAAGAGCCCCGCACCTTGATCTTCTACGAGGCTCCGCATCGCATCCTTGAATGCCTGCAAGACATGGAGCTGGTGTTCGGTCCCGAGCGTCCGGCGCTGCTTGCCCGTGAGTTGACCAAGACGTTTGAAACCCTCAAGGGCCTGCCACTGGCTGAGCTGCGTGAGTTTGTCGAGTCGGACAGCAACCAGCAGCGCGGCGAGTGCGTGGTGCTGGTAGCGGGCTGGTCCGCGCCCGAGGAAGAAGGTGCCGTCAGCAGCGAGGCGATGCGCATCCTCAACCTGTTGCTCGAAGAAATGCCGCTCAAGCGTGCGGCGGCTTTGGCGGCGCAAATCACCGGCGAGCGAAAGAATGTGCTGTACCAGATCGCGCTGGATCAGCAGAAGGGCGAGTAAAACCCGACGCACAGGCGCGCTCTATGGCGCTTGGTGCTTGTTCTTCGGGCGCTCTGCCGGTAACCTTCGCGGCGGAGAGTCGATCGGACAGTCGCTGCCCCCTATGAAAATTAGGGGGGGGAGGAAAGTCCGGGCTCCATAGGGCGAAGTGCCAGGTAACGCCTGGGAGGCGCGAGCCTACGGAAAGTGCCACAGAAAATAACCGCCTAAGCGCTTCGGCGCCGGTAAGGGTGAAAAGGTGCGGTAAGAGCGCACCGCACGTCTGGCAACAGTTCGTGGCTAGGTAAACCCCACTTGGAGCAAGACCAAATAGGGTCCCAAGGCGTGGCCCGCGCTGGGACCGGGTAGGTTGCTAAAGATGTCCAGTGATGGCCATCGTAGACGAATGACTGTTCAAGACAGAACCCGGCTTACAGATCGACTCTCCACCTTTTTTCTCCTCTCTGCTTAATTTATTGGGCAGAGTGTGTCGGTGGTAGCAATTTCCCTCCTTGCACAGTCGTCAGCAGGAGCGGTTTTGTGATATTGATTAG
>NZ_JBGCUL010000464.1:0-3538 GCF_054177685.1 Pseudomonas sp. P5_A2_2 | reverse complement strand
CCTATGTACTGGTCAATGAAACCGGCGCCTACCGCATCAGCCGTTACTGGCTCAGCGGCCCCAAGGCCGGCACCCATGACCTGTTCATCGACAACCTGCCAGGGCTGCCGGACAACCTGTCGTTCAATGGCCGCGACCGCTTCTGGGTGGCCCTGTATGCCCCCCGAAACGCCTTGCTCGATGGCACGGCGGCCCATCCGTTCGTGCGCAAGATGATCGTGCGAGCCATGACCGTATTGCCCAAGCCCGTGGAAAAACGCGGGTTTGCCCTGGGCCTGGACCTTGAGGGCAAAGTGATCGCCAACCTGCAGAACGGCAGCCGCGACAACTACTCGCCCATCACCACGGTGCGCGAGTATGGAGACTGGCTGTATTTCGGTTCACTGAAAGCGCAGAACATGGTGCGATTGCCGTTGAGCAAGGCATTGCAATGAGCAGGCCCCCTTCCTGAATTCTCCGCAAAACCCATGTGGGAGCGAGCTTGCTCGCGATGACTGAGGCACATTCAATATCACTGCTGACTGACCCTCCGCTATCGCGAGCAAGCTCGCTCCCACAGGGACAGCATTCAGTTCACCGGAAAACTCGGGATGGGTCATGAGGCACCTCGTTGAGAGCCATAACATTGGTCTCTGAGCATTCGAGGTGCCGGTTCTGGTTGCCGTTCCAGCCGTTCAGCCACAGGTCATCGGTGGCAGGCTGGTGGGTCAGGACGACGAGCCAAGTTGCCTGACGATCTTGTCCTTGACCTGCAAACGCACCTCCTTGAGCCTCCTTACCATGTCATCGTTGGACTTGGCCTCCTCTGCTTTCACCACTTCGGCATCCGCCTGGGAATACTTGTTAAGCAGTGAATCCAGTAACGGATCCTTGGTGCGTTTCTGCTGGATTTCTTCCTTTGAACGTTTCAGATCCTGATAAAGGTCATGGGGCACCGGCATGGAACACCTCCGTTTGTTGATCGGCAGCGAATCGCGATCAATTGCGTTCACCAACTATCAGAATGGCCTCGGTCAGCCCGTTCTGTCGACCACCTGTCAGACCAGCGGTGTCCGTTCGTCGTCCTGTCGCCAACCTGATAACACCTTGCCTGCGCCCACACCTCCACCGGTTTCAGCCGTTAAGCACCGTGCGCACCATTTGCCTGAGTGCTTCGGGATTGTAGGGTTTGCTCAGCAGGTGGGTGTCGGGGCTGAGCTGGTGATTGCGCGAGATGATGTCGCGGGTATGCCCCGAGGTGAACAGTACGGCTACCGGTGGTTCCTGCACCTTCGCCCAGGCCGCCAGGTCCGAACTCTTGATCAGGCCGGGCATGACCACGTCGGTGAATATCAGGTCCACCGCCAACCCTTCCAGCAACATTTGCATGGCAACGTCACCGTTGGTGGCCGTGAGGATCTGATAGCCCTCTTCGCGCAACAACTCCACCACCGACCCCCGTACAGCCTCATTGTCTTCGACCACCAGGATGCGTTCGTGCCCACCCCGTTGCGGCACGTCAGGGCTCAGCGTTTCGCTGGGTGGCGCGCGCAAGGTGCGCGGGAAGTACAACTGCACCCGAGTCCCCTGCCCGACGCCGCTGGCAATTTCGATATGACCGCCGCTCTGTTTGACGAAACCAAACACCATGCTCAAGCCCAATCCGGTGCCCTGCCCGTCGGCCTTGGTGGTGAAGAACGGCTCGAACGCCTGGGCCAGCACCTGCGGCGGCATGCCGACGCCGGTGTCCGCCACGGACACCCGCACATAGTCCCCGGCGGCAATACCTTTTCCCGCGCAAAATTCGCGATCAAGGACGATGTTTTCCGCGCAAATGTCAATCCTGCCCTCGCCTTGAAGGGCGTCACGGGCATTGATCGCCAGATTGAGAATGGCGTTTTCCAGTTGATTACGATCGACAAACACATTCCACGAATCTTCGGGGGCCGTCATGTGCACCTGAAGGGTTTCACCCAAGGCACGCAGCAACAACTCCGCCAGGCCATCGAAAATCTGCCGCAGTGTGAAGACCGCAGGCGATAACGGTTGGCGACGGGCGAATGCAAGCAATTGCGAGGACAGCTTGGCACCGCGCTCGACGGCGGCAATCGACGCCGCGACCCGGCGCTGCACATTGGTGTTACCCGGCTCATGCCGCGCGAGCAGGTGCAGGTTGCCGGCGATCACTTGCAACAGGTTGTTGAAGTCATGGGCCACGCCACCAGTGAGGCCGCCGATGGCTTCGAGTTTCTGTGACTGGCGCAGTTGTTCTTCCGCCGCCAGACGCGCCTCCACCTCATCAGCCACCCGCTGTTCCAGGTTACGGGTGAACTTGAGCAGGGACTCTTCGGCGATCTTGCGTTCGTGAATATCGATCAGCACACCAGGGAAACGAAACGCCTCGCCTTGCTCATCGAATTCGCAGCAACCGCTGGCGAGCACCCAGAAGTAACTGCCGTCGGGACGCTGGATCCGGTACTCGACGTTGTAGGGTTCGCCAGTCTCGACCGACAGCGTGACCCGTTCCTGGACCCAGCTACGGTCGTCCGGATGGGTCCGCCCTTTGGCGATTTCCTGTGACAGGTTGCTCAGGTCATGCCCGGGTGGATAAGAGAACGTGCGAGCGAATCGCTCATCACCCGACAACACGTTGGTCTTGATGTCCCAGACAAAGGAACCGAGCAAGGCACCGGCGTTCAATGCCAGGCGCACCCGCTCGTTATCCGCACGATAAGCGTCTTCAGCCAGTTGTCGCCGGCGCTCGGATATCACCCGCTCCGTGGTTTCCACAACCATGGACATGACCCCGGCCGGACGTCCGTCATCGTCAGCCACCGGGCTGTAGTAGAGGTCCATCCAGACATCTTCCGGAACCCCGTCACGCAGCAGCACCATTTCTTTGTTGCGATAGGACAAGGTGCCGCCCGCCAGGCAGGCGTCGACCACGTGGCGATTGAATTCGGCGACTTCTGGCCAACCCAGCTCCACCGTAGACCCCAACAGGTACGGATGACGCCCGCCGGCAAACCTGGAGTAAGCGTCGTTATAGATCATGTACCCGGACTGGCCCCAGAGCATCACCATCGGCAGCGGGGACGCGAGCATCAACTGCACCGCACTGCTCAGGCTTTTGGACCATGAGTCGAGTGGGCCAAGTTCGGTCTGGCTCCAGTCGAACGCACGAATGCGCCCGGCCATTTCGCCGTTCCACCCGGAGCACCCGTGGCTATCCTCTAGAAACTGCATCGGCTGGCTCTATCCCGGTAAGTTGCACCCGTTTGTTTCGAGCATCCTGCGCGTTATTCGTTTCATAGAGGTATAGCTGATTCTCGCGGGCCTTTGCAGAATCCTTGTAGGAGCGAGCCTGCTCGCGATAGCGGTGCGTCAGACGACATCCAAGTCGACTGTACCGTCGTTATCGCGAGCAGGCTGAACTGGCCTAATGATTTTGGACACTTCAATCGGGCGCTATGATGGCGCCCAAATCTGAGGTGTTTTGGCTATGCGTAAATCTTATTCCAGTGAGTTCAAACTCAAGGCGGCGAGCATGGTGCTGGAC
>NZ_JBGCUL010000463.1:0-3541 GCF_054177685.1 Pseudomonas sp. P5_A2_2 | reverse complement strand
ACACGGCGACTTATCCGGTGGCGACCTTCGAGTCGACCTCCATCAAGGCTCTGGGCAATAACCGCTACACCATCACCGGCAAACTGTCCCTGCGGGGGCTCACTCGGGAGGTGACTGTGCCGGTGCAACTGAGATCAGAGAGCGCCATCGGCATCTTTGAGGGCCAACTGGTGCTCAAGCGTGACGACTTCAAGATCGGCGAGGGCGAGTGGGCGGACAGTGTGGTGTCCAACGAGATCAATATCCGCTTTCGGATGGTGGCACCGCAGCGGTGACTGGAGTGGGTTTGATAGTGCTGGGGTGGGGGTAACCATAGATGTGGGAGCGGGCTTGCCCGCGATGGCGGTGTAACAGTAAATACAACGGCTGAGGTCAATCAGACGCTTTGCGAATAGAACCGATAGTCAGTAAACCTCACCGCGGTACCCCCTAACGATTCGCAAAAAAAAGCGCCCGATCCACATTGCATGGACCGGGCGCCGATCAATCCGCTCTAGTTCGCTACTACTGGCACCGTCACGGTTTTGCCGAGGGATGATTTGATGGTCGCCGTCGGGCTAGGCGACGGGACACTGCCGACGGTCGTCACCGCTATGTTCCAGCGCGCTCCTGTCGCCGTAGGCGTCAGGGTGGCGGTGCCAAGATTCGCCGTACCGGTTGTGACCGTGGCAGTCGCCGTGATGGTATTGCCCGTGCCACGCGAGGTGGTGCCGGACAGGGCCCAGAAGTAGCGGCCGTTGCTGCGAGCGGTGACGGTAGCGCTGGTGACGATCAGGCTCTCGACGACCGCTGTCGAGACCGCCACGGACACCGTCGCCGGTGCCGACTCCGCGCCCTTGGCATCGGCGGCTTTATAGATAAAGGTCGCGGTGAACGGCGCGGCGACCGTGGCCGGTGGTGTGTAGGTCACGCGCACAC
Organism: Pseudomonas sp. P5_A2_2; assembly: GCF_054177685.1. Taxonomy (NCBI): domain Bacteria; kingdom Pseudomonadati; phylum Pseudomonadota; class Gammaproteobacteria; order Pseudomonadales; family Pseudomonadaceae; genus Pseudomonas; species Pseudomonas sp. P5_A2_2. Next base: position 2,623 of record NZ_JBGCUL010000463.1, on the reverse strand, counting down.
CATCGGTGCTGACCACGCCTGTGCCGGAGTTCGGTTGCTCCAGCCCCACTACTCTAAGTGGCACGTTGCCGTCCGGGTCGGTGTCGTTGGCCAGGACGTTGATGATCACCGGTTGGCCGGTGCTGCTGATGGCGCTGTCGGGGTTGGCGATCGGTTTTTGGTTATTGCCATCGTTATTGGCACGGGTATCGCCAGTGCGGAAGGTCGGCAGCGCGGAGGAGTTGACGTAGGTGACGCCGTCCCAGCCGGGCAGGGGCGCTGGCATCAACTGGAACTGGCCAGGGTGCTCGATATCCCAGCGCAGCAGCATGGACGTGTCCTCGTGCTGGGTGTTGTGGCAGTGCTCCATGTAGGTCCCGGCGAATTCCCGGAAGTGGATCGCCATTTCCACGTCCACCGAGCTGTCGATACCTTCGCCGATGCGATAGACGTCCTTGCGCGCCCATTTTTCCCATTCGGGCGGTGGGTTGCCATCGCGGTGGAGGATGATCCCCTCTTCAAAGTGCACGTGCACCGGGTGGTTCCAGCCGTTGCCGCCGCTCTTGATTCTCCACACTTCCAGGGTGCCGTCGCCGGAGAACCCGGCAGGGGTCGGGCCGTTGGCCAGTTGCGGAGCGGCGCTGATGATTCGAGGGTCCATGGGGAAGCCGAATTGACCACCGTCGGTCTTGATCGTCCAGGGGGCTTCGTCGGTGCCATCGGAGCGGCCGAAGATGAACTCGCGATGCCGCGCCACCTTGAGCTTGGCCTGCACCGCCGGATCATCGCGGTTGAGGGTCAGCGGGATCATGGTCTTGCCGGCCGGTTTGCCCGGTTTGGCGGGTTCGAAGTCGGCGGGGTTCATGCTCACGTCCTGGCCGGCATAAGGCTGGACCACCAACTGCAGGAACTTGCCCACCCCCGGGTCGCCGCCGTCCCATTCCAGCCCTTTGCTGCCCAGCTTGAGCACCGCCTTGTACGTCCCGGACAGCACGTCGGCCAGGCTCAGCAGTGTAGCCTCCGGCCCCTTGCCGTCGTGGTGCTCCATCAGGTTGACGAAGTACAGCTTGTCGCCGGTGTTGATCCCGTTTTTCGAGAARTTGACGATGATGTCGTAACGCTCGGCGATGCCCATGGTCGGCAGGATGGCGTTGTGGTTCTGCAGGTCGCCGTTACCTTCCAGGTCCATGCTGCCGTCGAACGGCACGGCGTGTTCCATCAGGTTGCCGTCGTTGGCGATCAAGTGGAACGGCACGCGGCTATAAGACAGGCCGGAACCTGCCGGACCGGGGAATTCGCCGCCGGTGCCGGCGACTTCACGCACCAGCGCGATCCTGAAGTAGCGCGACACCGAGCCATTGAGGATGCGGAAGCGATAGCTGCGCGCCCGCACGTTCAGGCGCGGCTGGTACTGCCAGTTGACCAGGACCTGATCGCCGAGGAAGCCATCGGTGTTGAACGGGTTGAACCACAGTTGGCCATTGGCGTCCCAGGCCTTGTCGGCCACCACCAGGTTGACGTCATAGTCGCGGTTGCCCCAAGGCAGCGCCGAACCGCTGGGCAGGCGCAGGTTGACGCCGTCTTCGAAGGCTTCATTACCGCGATCCAGGGCGCTGTAGTAATTCATCATCACCGCGTTGCCCTTGTAGACGTTCTGCGCGGTGAAATCGACCATGTGGTCATGGAACCAGTGGGTGCTCATGGTTTCGCGCCAGTCGCCGCGGATCTTGATGCTGCCGTTGTTGCACGTCTTCAGGCCCGGCGCGGCATCGTTGACGAACAGGGTTTCGCCCGGGGCGCAGGGGAACGCCGCGCGCGGATCCTGAGCGGTGGTGTTGATGGTGTCGTAACCGGCCAACTGGATCGGCCAGCGATAGTCGTAGTACTGTCCCGGAAAGAAGAACGCRCCGGWAAAGCCRTCGCTTTCGGCCGGGGAGTGGCCGTTGTGTTCGTGGGTGGTGAGGGTGTGCAGRCCAAAGCCCATGTTGGCCGMCGGATCGATCGGCAGGGCGTTGTAGTGGCGCATCAGCGCGGCTTGACCGTAACGCACCATCAACAGTTTTGGCGGAAAGGTGCCGTCGAAGGTCCAGAGCGCCTTGTGGTTCTGAATCGGCATGTTGGGGTGAAAACGGACATTGATGCCTTTGGTGGTGCCCGCAATGACCGGGGTAATCGAGGTCTGGTTGTAGAGCCCGCCCGGCCCGAACTCACCGACGGCGTAGTTGTGCAACTGTCGGCGGTCGCGCATGCCGCTGTTGACCTGGGCGCCCGCTTGTACGGTTTTGAAGCCGACCTGCGGGAAGAATTCGTTCCAGCGCTGGTGCGACCAGCCTTTTCCTGGCGGCCGACCTTCGGCCGGCGAGCCGACCGGATGGCGGTTGAGGAAGGCTTCGATCTGCGCTTTCCACGGGTTGCGGTCCAGCACGTTGGAAAATTGCGACGGAAACGGGAACAGCCCCGGCTGGCGCATGAAGGCTACCAGCGCCGTGGGCGAAGGGCCGCTACGGGCGATGTTGCTCGGGTCCTGCGTGGGCGCCGGGCCGACGAGCGGAACCGGAAAGGTCAGGGGCGGTGCCGGCAGTGTCGGGTCGAGTTTTTCCGTGCCGAATTCTTCGAACAGCAGCAGTTGCTGCGTGTACGGCTG
>NZ_JBGCUL010000462.1:0-3548 GCF_054177685.1 Pseudomonas sp. P5_A2_2 | reverse complement strand
AACGACACCCGGCAAGTGCGCAAGATGCTGTCGATGGCGTTGTGGATGGCCTTGGTCGTTAGCCCGATTCAGGCGGTGGTCGGTGACGCCCACGGCTTGAACACCCTGGAGCATCAACCGGCGAAGATCGCTGCCATCGAAGGGCACTGGGAAAACAACGGGAGCGAAGCGACGCCGCTGGTGCTGTTCGGTATCCCCGACATGCAGGCCGAGAAGACCAGATATGCGATCGAAATTCCCTACCTGGGCAGCTTGATCCTGACCCACAGCCTCGACAAGCAGATCCCGGCGCTCAAGAGCTTCCCGAAAGAGGATCGCCCCAACGCGACGATCATCTTCTGGAGTTTCCGTGTCATGGCCGGGCTGGGCATGTTGATGGTGCTGGCCGGTGTGCTCGGCCTGGCCCTGCGCCGCAGCGGCGCCATTTACCGCAATCGCTGGTTCCTGCGCCTGATGCTGTGGATGGGCCCAAGCGGCCTGATCGCCATGCTCGCCGGCTGGATCACCACCGAAGTCGGGCGCCAGCCGTGGGCGGTGTATGGCCTGCAGCGGACGGCAAATGCGGCATCGAATCACAGCATCGCGCAGTTGAGCATCTCGCTGGCGCTGTTCGTGGTGATCTACTTCTCGGTGTTCACGGTGGGCATCGGCTACATGATGAAACTGGTGGCTAAAGGGCCGAAACCCCATCACGAGCATCCGCCTGCGGGGCATTCCGATCAGGTCATCACACCGCGCCGGCCGCTGTCCGCCGACGCTGAAATCCTCGAAACCGACGCCCGCGTCAAATGAAGGAAGGGAGTTGAGTCATGGGTATTCAAGGTATCGATTTATCGTTGATCTGGGGCGTGATCATCGCCTTCGGCGTGATGATGTACGTGATCATGGACGGCTTCGACCTGGGGTTGGGCATCCTGTTTCCGCTGATCCCGGATGCGAAGGAGCGCGATGTGATGATGAACACCGTGGCACCGGTCTGGGACGGTAACGAGACCTGGCTGGTGCTGGGCGGCGCGGCGCTGTATGGAGCATTCCCGCTGGCCTATTCGGTGATTCTCGAAGCGTTGTACCTGCCGCTGATCCTGATGCTGTGCGGCTTGATCTTCCGCGGTGTGGCGTTCGAGTTTCGCTTCAAGGCCAGCCCTGAAAAGCRTCATGTCTGGGACATGGCGTTCATCGGCGGTTCGCTGCTGGCGACCTTCTCCCAGGGCGTGGTGATCGGTACTTACATTGCCGGTATCCCGGTGGTGAACCGGCAGTTCGCCGGTGGTTCGCTGGACTGGCTGGCACCGTTTCCGTTGTTCTGCGGTGTCGGCCTGATCGTCGCCTATGCGCTGCTCGGCAGCACCTGGTTGCTGGTCAAGACCGAAGGCATGCTCGAATCGCGGATGCGCCTGTTCACCCGGCCCCTGGCCTGGCTGCTGTTGGCGGTGATCGGCGTGATCTGCGTGTGGACGCCAATCCTGCATCCGGAAATCGCCACGCGCTGGTTTGCCCATGCGCACCTGGCGGTGTTCGGTGGCTTGGCGGTGCTGGCCTTGCTGGCGATGTTCGGCTTGCTCAGGACCCTGCGCCAACGCCACACCCATTGGCCGTTCGCCTTCACCCTGATGCTGGTGTTCCTCGGTTACATCGGCCTGGCGTTCAGCATCTGGCCGAACATCGTGCCGCCGTCGATCAGCCTGTGGGCAGCGGCGTCACCGCCGACCAGCCAGTTGTTCATCCTGATCGGCGCGCTGTTCATCCTGCCGATCATCCTGATGTACACGGTCTGGAGCTACTACGTGTTCCGCGGCAAAGTGAGGATTGGCGATGGCTACCATTGATAGGAATCAAACCGCACCCGCGCGCTGGTACAAGCGCCTGGGATGGCTGGTGGTGATCTGGCTGGGCAGTGTGGTTGCCTTGGGTGTGTTGGCAGGGGCGTTGCGGATGTTGATGCATGCGGCCGGGATGAGTAGCCACTGATGCGTACTGCCAGAAAACCGAAATGGCAGTTGTGACAAATGACTTGTGGCGAGGGAGCTTGCTCCCGCTGGACTGCGCAGCAGGCCCTCTGTTGGGGCCGCTTCGCAGCCCAACGGGAGCAAGCTCCCTCGCCACAGGTTACTTATTGCTCTCTCTATACTTCTTAAATGAACAGCATTGCCGCAATAGCGGGGCTGTAGGTGATCAGGGATCAATATGACTTTGCATAAAATGCCCACGTGTTCGTTTTTCGGCCGGTGAATAAACAGGTTACGGAGATTTCAGGTTGTTTTAGCGGAATACAGCGAACAGTTACTCCAAGCTCTCCGATGGCTTTTTCAACTTTTTTGTCTTCGGTGAAGGGGGCGAGAACAAAGGCGCTAAGTTTTGTGTTCTGTTTGAAGCGCTTTTTGAATTCGTCCAGAGTAGTGATCGTTGTGGTGTTGTCGGACAATTTCTTCTGTGCCGCCTCTAACATGTCTTTTTGAAGGGTGGCCAGTGTTTTCGAGATGTTATTAACGAAATCTCCAGTGTCAAGTTTCAGAAGGATTTTGCAGTTGTTTCGACAGAAATAGGACACCGCATTTTGCTCCAGTTCCTTTATGCCAATCTCGATCCGGACAGGGACGCCACGCTTGATGTGGTACCATTTTTTTTCGCCACTGTTCATGTCCCGCCAATCAATACTGGCCCGAAGGTTTTGCCCCTTCAGTTTTTTCCGACAAATCTGCTTTTGCAGTTTTTTGCAGTAGTCATGAATGGCATCTGCATTCTGTTCGTTGCGCACGATCGGGATAATGACGACCTGCGTCGGTGCCACGAGGGGCGGGAGTACTAGTCCATCATCGTCACCATGGGCCATTATCATCGCGCCGATCAGTCGCGTGGATACTCCCCAAGACGTGGTCCATGCCAGTTCTTTTATCCCTCCTTTGTTCACGAAGCGGATGTCTGAACTTTGTGCGAAGTTCTGGCCTAAAAAATGAGAAGTACCTGCTTGCAGGGCCTTGCCGTCTTGCATCATCGCTTCAATGGTGTAGGTGCTGACGGCGCCCGGAAAACGTTCCCAGGAGCACTTTTCGCCCTTGATTACTGGTATGGCCAGGTGCTCGGTAGTAAAGCGCTCATAGATATCCAGCATCTTTAGCGTTTCGTCCAAGGCCTCATCATGAGTTGCGTGAACGGTGTGACCTTCCTGCCATAGGAACTCCGATGAGCGCAGGAAAATCCGAGGACGCATTTCCCAGCGCAGTACGTTCGCCCATTGATTGATAAGTAGAGGCAGATCCCGATAACTTTGTACCCATCGTGAAAAGGATGCACCGATGACCGTTTCACTGGTGGGCCTGATGATCAACGGTTCTTCTAGTGTTCCTGCGGGAGTAAGCGCTCCATCCGTTGATTTTTCGAGACGATGATGGGTTACAACCGCGCACTCTTTGGCAAAGCCTTCAACCTGCTCTGCTTCTTTTTGAAGAAAGGATAACGGAATCAAAAGTGGAAAATATGCGTTTGAATGCCCTGTGTCTTTGATTTTCTTATCAAGTTCTCGTTGAATCTGCTCCCATATGCCATACCCC
>NZ_JBGCUL010000461.1:0-3561 GCF_054177685.1 Pseudomonas sp. P5_A2_2 | reverse complement strand
TCATTGACCACCGTGTCGGCCGGGCCTTTGGCAATGTCGGAGAAAGCCAGGTGGGCGCGGCCGCCCTTGAGCGGGTAAGTGGCCTGGTTGCCCTCGACGGAAAAGCTCAGGGCCGAACGGTCGAGGATGTTTTCCGCAAAAAGGCAGCGAACCAAGCGGCGCATGGCGTTTTTGCGGGAGTAGGCGATCAGTGTCTTGAAGTCATCCATATCAGCGGTCTGCTCATCGAAAATTGAATAAAGAGATCAAGCGGCGGCGCTTGTCGTGTGTGGCCAGTGGCTCGGGAAGTAATCGAGCGCCGAGTCGCGCAGGCCTTGCATGTAGGCCACGCTCCACTGAAGGACTTCCTCGATATACGGCACCTTGAGGTCGAAACGTTTGGCCATTTCCACCAGCAGCACCAGGCCGTAGGCGACGTCTTCGTTGAAGGCCCGGCTCTCGCGCTCGATCACGTAACCGGCGCGGTTGCCGGCGGCTGGCACCATCGGCGCGAGGATGTCGTTGTAGGCCTGATTGGTGCGCAGGATCGACAGCATGCTGCTCTGGTCGCGGATCTGCTCGCCGTAGGCCTCGACGATTTCCTGTTTCAGGGATTTCACCGAGGACAGGTCGATGCCCAGTCGTTGGCTGATCACTGCGCACAAGTCCTGACTTTCCTGATCCATGCGTTCGAGGAAGTAAGCGCCCAGTTCCGGGCACTCGGTCCACCAGCACATGGGTTGCGGGAAGATCTTGCGATGCCACTGGCCGTACGGGCCGATGAGGCCGTAGATCACCGAGCTGTGCATGATCGGGTTACCCGGCGTCAGGGTGATCTCCAGATAGTGGTCGAGCATCGTCACGCACGGGCCGTACAACCGCGTCAGGATTTCCTCCAGTTGCTGACTGGACGCCCGCGACTCGCGGGCATGGGTTGCCACATACAGCTGGCTTTTGCCGCCGCCCATTTTGATCGAGCGCCCCGGTGTCAGCTCGAACGCAGTATGCGGAACATCCTTCATGCCCCAGATCACTACATTCGGCCGATCGGGCAGGGTAGCTTCAGCCAGCCAGTCGAAACCACAAAACCCCGGAATCGCGCCGACGTAAACCGGTTTGCTCGCGCTCAGATGCGGCGCAATGGCCTTCAGCGTTTGTGGTCGGGCATGGGCGGGCACGGTGATGATGACGATGTCGGCATCTTCCACCGCCGCTTTTGCATCGCTGGTTACCCGATCCAGCCGGGCACTCAGGGTCGAGCCATCGGGCAGCAAGGCCTGCATCGGCGTGTGACGGGCGTGCTGTTCGATGACCTGCGGATTATGGGTGTGCATCGAAACCTGAACGTTGGGCAGTTGCTTGAACAGGATGGCGTTGAGATGGCCGGTCCTGCCGCCACCACAGATGGCGACTTTCAACAGATTCATCGAGAGGCGTTCCTGTGTGATGGTTGAGTCATGCGACGCTCAGTTGCAGCGGCGCGGAAACGGATTCCAGCCATTGGGTCTTGCCCAGCCAGGCATCCAGTTGCGGTGCGATGCCCGGGTCGATCAGGTCGCGCTCTTGCAGCCATTTATCGTCGAACACGGTGTGCAGGTATTTCTCGCCGCCGTCGGCAATCGGCACAACTACGCTGCCGGTCAGTACGCCCTTGTGGATCAGCTCCAGCGCCTTGAAAATTGCACCACCGGTCGAGCCGCCGACCAGCAGGGCGAAGTTGCGCGCGATGTAGCGGGCCGTTTCGAACGCCTGAGAGTCGGTGACCTGCACACCCAGATCGATGCAGCTGTAGTCGAGCACCAGGCCGACAGTGTCACCGGCCGGCGTACCGGTGCCGGATTGGTAGTAGGGATAGCCGGGGTGGCCGAAGACGATCGAACCGGCGGGTTCCACCGCGACGGTCACGGTGTCCGGGTTGTGCACTTTCAAGCCACGTGCGATGCCGGTCATCGAACCGCCGGTGCCGACACAACCAACGTAAGCGCCGACAACGCCTTCAGCCTGAGCAATGGTTTCGCGGACGAAATCACTGTAGCCGCCGGCATTGGCTGCGTTGTCGGACTGGTTCATGAACACTGCCCCGGGGATCTCGGCCGCCAGTTCGGCTGCCATACGCTGGCGCTCGACCACCGCGACTTCATCTTCGCGATACGTACCTTTGACGAAACGAATGTCGGCCCCCAGAGCCTTCATCACCGCGATCTTGTCTTGCGCCGCGTGATGGTCGACCACAGCGATAAAGTGCAGGCCGAACTCGACCGCTGCCATGGCCAAGCCAATCCCGGTGTTGCCGGAGGACGACTCGACGACCACGCCGCCGGGTTTCAATCGACCGGACTTGAGCGCAGCCAATACCATGTTGCGTGCCATACGGTCTTTGATACTGCCGCCGGGATTGTTTTTTTCAATTTTCAACAATAAACGGGCGTTGGTGTCCGGAACATCGATGCCCAACATCGGCGTATTACCGATAAGGTCGGATACTTTATTCAAGATCATTTAAATTGTTTCCTTTAGTAGTCAGGTGAAAACGCAAAGTTACCTTCCGTACAACAGGTCGCCGTCAACCGCCGGGGCAGGGGGTGGCGATGAAACTCGTTCTCCAGCAAGTCCATCTGATAACCGGCGGTATTGATGTAAATCAATAAGTCGCCGGCTTGAGGCACAGTCGCGAAGTTGATCAGGCGATGAGTGATGACGTCATCGTCCAGGCAGCTATGGCCCGCTATATACGCTTGGGTCGGTGTGTCGGGCAGTTCTTTTGTGCTGATGAGTATTGGATCAACCAGGTATTCAGAAGCGAACCAGGTTTCGCAGGCGCTGAAACTGCTGCCCTCAACAAAAATTACGGTTTTGTTGTCGGCCAGTTTTTTTGTGCGTGTGACGCGGAATATTGAAATGGCCGCCTGGTCCACCAGACTCCGACCGGGTTCCAGTGCCAGGGTTATATTCTGTCGGTTCAAATAGTTTGCGATGGAGAGGCCTTTTGAGTGTTCGGCCTCGAGTAATAACGTCAACCATTGCGGCGCTGTCAGGTCGCTGCCGTAAGGGTAATAGGCAGCGGGAACTTTCAGGTTATGATAATGGCTGGGGTTATTGTCGTTTTGCAGGAACCGAGCATAGTCCTGGGGCTCGACATAACGAATCGGCAAGCCGCCGCCAATATCAATCATCCGCGGATTCAAGCCCATTTCCCTGGCCGCCTCGACGAACCCGGTGACCTCACGAAAGGCTTGTGCACGGGGTTCAAATCCATAGCCGCCGAGATGGAAATGGAAACCCTCGAAGTGAAAAGACTCAGCGTATTTCGTCAACCGTTGAAGGCCTTCGAGCAAGTCTTCCGAGCCCATTCCAAATCGACTCCCTGGACTGCTCCTAGGTCTGTAGCGCAGTAAAACCTTGGCTTTGGCAAGGCTTGGCTGTGCGTTGATCACGCTTTTCAGGTGATCGAACTCTTCCAGCGAGTCCACGCAAATCAATGAACCGGCGCTGATCAGTGCTTGATGAAACGCGGCAGTTTTGGCCGGTCCCGTGGCACAGATTTTTTCTGCTGGCGTGCCGGCTCGCAGCGCTGCATGCAAC
>NZ_JBGCUL010000460.1:0-3561 GCF_054177685.1 Pseudomonas sp. P5_A2_2 | reverse complement strand
CACCTTGGGATGCTTCTGCTGCAAGGCGCGCAGGCCGTCCAGCAGGCGAACGCCCATCGCAGCGGAGTTGTCGATGAGGTTTTCGTCGTAGATCACGTTGAGTGCTTCGATCGCGGTGATGCAGCCCTCGCCCATGCCGCTGAAGGTTGCAGGGCCGTGGATCAACGCCACCTTCGACGGACCGTAGGCCTTCATGTGGATGTCGCGCCGCGCGATGTAGGCGCCCATCGCAGTCTTGCCGCCGCCGAGCGACTTCGCGAGGGTCACGATGTCGGGCACGACACCGTAGTGTTCGAACGCGAAGAACTTGCCGGTGCGCCCGACGCCGCATTGCACTTCGTCGGCGAGCCAGATGACCCCGTAGCGGTCGCACAGTTGGCGCACGCCCTTCCAATAGGCTTCGCTCGCGGCGACGATGCCCGCACCGCCCTGCACGGTCTCGACGATGAAGGTGCCGATGGAAGGGTCGGACTTGAAAGCCTCTTCGAGCGAGTTGAGATCGCCGAAGGTGACGCGCCGGCGGTTGGGAAGCAGCGTGAACCCGCTCTGATAGAACGCAGAGTCGGTGACGGACAGCGCGGCGCGCGTCTTGCCGTGGAATGAATTGGTGGTATACGCGATGGTCGTGCGCTTCGGGCCGGCGCTTCTCTCGGCCAGCTTGAGCGCCGCCTCGTTCGCGACCGAGCCGCAATTGGTCAGGAACACGGTTTCGAGATCGCCCGGCGCGATTGCCGCCAGGTTGTGGGCCAGCGCCGTCGTGTACTGCGACATGAACGCGATGCAGATCTCATGGCGCTGTTCGTCCTGGAAACGCTTGCGCGCCTCGAGGATGCGCGGGTGGTTGTGGCCGCACGCGACCGAGCCGAACCCGCCGAAGAAATCGAGAATGGCGCGGTCGTTCTGGTCGTAGTAGTACATGCCCTCGGCGCGCTTCACGAGAACCTGATCGAAGCCGAGCAGCTTGAGAAAGTGCAGCTGACCGGGGTTCAGGTGGCGCTCGAAGAGGCCTCGCACGTCTTGCACGGACAGGGCCTTGGCGGCCTCGACGGTCATCAGGTTGGGACGGGTCGTCATCCTAGGTTCCTCAGGTTCTGCGCGCCGCAAGGAACTGGCGGTAGGCGTCGTTCATCATGTCCTGGTCGCCGAACTTCGGCTGCCAATCGAGCGAGCGCATGGTGTGCTCGATATCGACCACATAGTCGTGGTCCGCGATCTCGAATTGCTCGGGGACCAGCAGCGGCAGATCGATCCGGTCAAGGAAGCGCAGCAGCACCTTGGCTGGCGCCGCGATGGTGGGGATCAGGATCGACTTCGAGCCGGCCTGGCGAATCACCTCCGACAAGAGTTGCCGCACGTTCGGCGGGTTTGCCGAGCCGAGGTTGAACTCGCCGTTGATCACACCCTTGTCGGCGGAGCAGATGGCGGCGCTCGCGCAATCGAACACCGCCACCATCTGGTAGCGGTTCTTGCCGTTGCCGATCAAGGGCACGGGCAGGTTGAGCCGCATCAGATGGAAGAGCTTGCCGAGAATGCCGACGCGGCCCGGCCCGATGATCAGCCGCGGCCTGAAGATCGACACGTTGAGACCCTGGGCACGCTTGCCGAAGCAGTAGTCCTCCAGCGCCATCTTGCTCGCCGAATACTCGCCGATTGGCACGCGCGGGTGATCGACCTTCACCGGCGGGGGCGTCTGCAGCGGCCCGTACACCATGTCGGTGCTGAACTGCACGAGCTTGTTGCAGCCGGCACGCTCCATCGCATCGATGATGTGAACGGCGCCGTGGTAGTCGACGGAATAGAAATACTCGTAGCGCGCGGCGCGCTTGATGATCGGGTGCAGCATGCGGGCTGCCAGGTTGTAGACGATGTCGTCCGCCGCGATCGGCACCTTGGCAACCTGCTCGGGCTTGGTGATGTCGACCTCGAGAAACTGGGCCTTCTGATAGATCTGCAGCGTCGCATCTTTGGCGATGTCACAGATGAGCACCTCCTCGCCGACCGCGAGCAGATCTCGCGCAACATATCTGCCGACAAATCCATTACCGCCAAAGATGATGTGTTTCATGCGGTGTGGTTAGTGAACTCGAATGAATATGCGGTCTTGTTCATGCACGTGCCAGCTTGCCGGCAAGGTGGTCGCCAAGGCGAAGGGCCAGCCTGACGATGTTGTAGGTCGGGCTGGCGTGGCCACCGGTCGTGAATACCGAAGATCCGCCGACGTAGAGGTTGTCCATCCCGAAGACCTTGCAGTTCTTGTCGACGATCCCGGTCGCCGGCGAATCCGCCATGCGCGTTCCGCCCATGTGGTGAAAACCGGCACCCTGGTCGCCCAGCGGCCACGCGGTGCCGTCGGTCAAGTAGTTGCGCATGCGCAAGCGGCCGATGCTCTGCTTGATCAAGGCTTCACCGAGCAGACGGGTCATCGTGAAGGCGGTGCGCCTCTCGAATTCTGACTTCTTCCAGTACAGGCGACTGCACGGCACGCCCTGCGCATCGGTGCGAGTGTCGAGCTCGATGCGGTTCTCCGGAATCGGTACCTGCTCGAACTCGGCGTGGATGCTGCCACCACAGTGATACTCCTTGCCGAGACGCTTGAGAAAGCGATTGGAGAGATCCGGCGCAACGCACATGACCTCGTGAAAGAGCTCCTTTGCCCGGTCCGGATCATCTTCATGACCATGCATCCAGATATGCGCCCCACCGATTGCGTAAGTCTTCTTTGCACGATCCGACGGAGCGAACAGCCATCTTTCCTGGACCGGTATATCGAACCGTGCCTCGTAGTTGTCGAAAGTGAATACATCGGCGAGGGCATGATCGATATGCTCCATCCAGTAGCGGCCCAGAGTCTCCGCACGGGACACTACGCGCCCTTGGTGACGCGCATTCGACCAAAGAAGGATTCGGCTGTTCTCGATACCGCCTGTGCACAGGCAAACCTGATCCACCGGTAAGCTGCGTCCGCCCTGGGTGCCATCGGCAATCTTGATCGCAGCGATCCGGTCCTTGCCCGGGACGAGCTCGAGCACCGGCGCATTCAGGAGCAATCCGATCGCTCCGGACTGTTCGACGTGCGCACGGTAGTCGGTCCCGAAGCGCACCGGCGGGCTGTAGCGATAGTGGATGTAGTCGATGTCCGGCGTCATCGGCCGATCGTTCAAGTGCGGCTTGACCTTCAGGAGTTGCTCGGCCGCGGTGGAATAGGGTTCCAGGTCCGACAAGCCGATGGGCCAACCCGAGTAGGGCATGTAGGCCCGGGGCTCGAAGTCGCTCGAATCGAGCGGGCGCACCCAACCAGCCCAATGCCCTGAAGACCCTCCAAATTGCCGAAGGCGCGCCTCGTGCAGCTTGTGGTATTGGTCGCCAATGACTTCGCCGCGATAGAAGTCCTGTGACGCCGCACTGAACTCGAATCCTCCGGCTTCCACAAGCAAGCAGGGAATCTTGCGATCCTCCAGCCGCAAAGCGATCGACATGCCCGCCGGGCCCGTTCCGATGATGCACACACGCGGCTGAAAGCCAGACCGAAGGTAGTCCTCGATGTTCCGAAACAGCATCAAT
>NZ_JBGCUL010000459.1:0-3563 GCF_054177685.1 Pseudomonas sp. P5_A2_2 | reverse complement strand
GATCATCCGGAATCAGGCCCAGCAGTTCGTCGATGGGGTAGAGCGGCTCCTCCCAGCGACGTTCGGGGAGTGGGGGCAACTGCTCGTTCCACGGCAGCAGGCTGACAATTTCGCGTACCTGACGCACACCGTCGGCGTCGTTCTCGGCCAGGTATTCGGCGGTACCGGCGGTTTGTGCGTGCATCTCGGCGCCGCCCAGTTCTTCATCGGTCGCGACTTCGCCGGTGGCGGCCTTGAGCAGTGGGGGACCTGCGAGGAACAGCTTGGCCTTGCCGCGCACCACCACCACGTAATCCGACAATCCCGGCTGATAGGCTCCGCCCGCCGTGGCCGAGCCGTGCACCACGGTGACCTGCGGCAAACCCATGGCCGACATCCGCGCCTGATTGGCAAAGCTGCGTGCGCCTTCGACGAAAATCTCCGCCGCGTAATTGAGGTTGGCGCCGCCACTTTCGGCGAGGGTGATTACCGGCAGTTTGTTTTCCATGGCGATCTGTTGCAGGCGCAGGGATTTCTTCAAACCGCTGGGGGAGATGGTCCCGCCCTTGATCGCGCTATTGTTCGCGACTACCAGCACACGCACGCCAGACACGTAGCCGATGCCCGCGATCAAACCGCCACCGGCGCAGCTGCCGTCCTTGTCGTCGTGCAGCTTGTAGCCGGCCAGGCTGGCCAGTTCGAGAAACGGCGCGCCGGGGTCCAGTAGCAGATTGAGGCGTTCGCGAGGCAATAACTGACCACGTTTTTCGAACCTGGGTTTGGCTTCGGCAGCCTTGTTCAGCAGGATCTGTTCGAGCGTGCGGACTTGCTCGATGGCGCTCAGCATCGCCGCACGGTTCTGGGCGAACGGCTCGCTGTGGGGATCGAGTAACGACTGAATCACCGGCATGGGTTATTCCTTGTCCTTCAATACGTCTGGTATGTAGGCGCGGTGGAAACCGTTGTACGACTCGCTGTTGGTTGCCTTGTGGATTGGCCAGGCGCGCCCGCCGAGGCTGGCGGCGCCGTCGATGCGCAAGGTACTGCCGCTGACGAACGCCGCTGCCGGGCTGAGCAGGAAAACAATCGCCGCGCTGACTTCCGATTCGGTGCCGATGCGCTTGAGCGGCACGTGTTCGCGCAAAGTCGGAATCGCAGCCTTGAATGCGCCTTCGTAGGTGTCCATGCCGCTGGAGGCAATCCAGCCCGGTGCCACGGCGTTGACCCTCACCCCGGCATGACCCCATTCGTACGCGGCGGTCTTGGTCAGGTTGTCCATGCCCGAACGTGCCGCGCCGGAGTGACCCATACCGGGCATGCCCCCCCACATGTCGGCGAGCATGTTGACGATGGCGCCGCCGTGCTTGCTCATGGACTGGTTGAACACTTCCCGGGCCATCAGGAAACCGCCCACCAGGTTGGTGCGCATCACGGTTTCGAAACCCTTCTGATTGATCGAGGCCAAGGGCGACGGGTACTGCCCGCCCGCATTGTTGACCAGGCCATGAATGGGGCCATGCTTGCGGATCAATTCGCTGACCAGGTGTTGCACCGGTTCTTCCTCGCGGATGTCGCAAACCGCCCAATCGGCCTTGCCGCCGTCTTCGGCAATCTCTGCCGCAACGGTTTTCAGCTTGTCGGCCTTGCGCCCGACCAGCAGCACATGGGCACCGAGGGCCGCCAGTTCGTGGGCGGTGCAGCGGCCGATACCACTGCCGCCACCGGTGACGATGATGTTTTTGCCGGCAAACAAATCGGCTTTGAAAATCGAATCGTAGGCCATGGCGGCAATCCTCTAGTTGAACTGGTCGGCGATGCGCTGCGGCACCGGAATCTGGATTTCCAGCAGTTGTTGGGCGAAGGCTTTGCCTTGCGGATCGATTCGCAGGCTGGCGACACCGCCGCCGCCGAGGGCGTTTTCCAGCAGGAAATTCAGGCTGTGGCTGGCGGGCAAGTACCAGCATTCGACTCGCCCGTGGATGGGATCGAGGACGTGGCCCATCCAGTCGACGATCACTTCCGGGGTCAAGGCTTCGGCGATCCATGGCAGGAACTCGGGCTCGCGGGCCATGACGCCGATGTTGCTGTGGTTGCCCTTGTCGCCGGAACGGGCGACCGCCAGTTTGACCAGGGCCACGCTGGCGTCGGCCAGGCCAACCGGTTTCGGTGGCGCGAGCGGAGCTGGCAGGTCCAGCGGGTCGAGCACATCGAGGGCGGGCAGGGCACACCGGTGGCGCTGGCCCATGCAATCAATGTCCAGCGTGCAGGCGGTTTTGTCGATCAGGAACGAGAACAGCCGGATCAGCGGATACACCGTCGGCCGGCCACCGACAATGCCGGTCAGCCCCGGCGCCATGCCGGTGGCGGCCTGGGCGATTTCCCGAGAGAACACGATCAAGGCCTGCTTGTCCGGATGGCGTACCGCGAGTTTGATCACCACTTCGCGGCTGTCCTGACGCTGGCCGTGGGGGCCGTAGGTGGCCTCGCTGCCCAGCAACTCGATACTCACGTCGCTGTACGGCGCCCAGCCGCGCTGGTGGAACATTTCCGAGGTCTTGTTGATGATCGCATCGCTGACTCGCCGCGCCTTGTCGACGGCATCAATGCCGGCAATCAGGCAACTGGCGGTGCAGCGAAAACCATCGAGGCAGGTGGCGCTGACCTTGTATTGAGCGGTCGGCGGCAGACCTTTGGCGCCGTGTACCTGTACCGCGTTCTTGCCCTGTTGCAGCAGTTTGACCTGAGTGAAATCGCACACCACATCGGGCAGCAGGTAGGCACGTGGGTCACCGATTTCGTACAGCATCTGTTCGCCCACCGTCAGCGGCGTGATCAGCCCGCCGGTCCCTTCGGGTTTGCTGACGATGAACTGGCTGTCGGCGCTGACTTCGACGATGGGAAAACCGATGTGTTCGTAGTCGGGCACGTCGCGCCAATCCGTGAAGTTGCCGCCGGTGCATTGGGCGCCGCATTCGATTATGTGCCCGGCCAATGCCGCCTGGGCGAGCTTGTCGTAGTCGTGCCACGACCAGCCGAACTCATGCACCAGCGCAGCACTGACCACCGCACTGTCGACCACGCGCCCGGTGATCACGATGTCCGCCCCCAGACGCAAGGCTTCGACGATGCCGGGTGCGCCGAGGTAGGCATTGGTCGAGACGCACATCGAGGGTAGGGGTGCGCCGCTGAACATTTCATGAATGCCCAGGTTGCCCAGCTGTTTGAATTGCGGCTGCAAGTCATCGCCCAGCAGCACGGCGATCTTCAGCGCCACCCCGGCCTTGTCGCAGGCTGCTTGCAGGGCGGCGGCGCAGGCTTGGGGATTGACCCCGCCGGCATTGCTGATGACCCGGATGTTGTGCGCCGCGAGTTGCGGCAGCAAGGGCTCGAGGACTTCGATGAAGTCGCCCGCATAGCCGGCCTGGGGATCTTTCATCCGCGCGCCGGCCATGATCGACAGAGTGATCTCGGCCAGGTAGTCGAAGACCAGATAGTCCAGATGCCCGTGTTCCACGAGTTGCGCGGCAGCGGTCGAGGTATCGCCCCAGAAGGCGCTGGCGCAACCGATACGRATTGTTTTAGGC
>NZ_JBGCUL010000458.1:0-3566 GCF_054177685.1 Pseudomonas sp. P5_A2_2 | reverse complement strand
AGCCTGATCGGTTGGGCAGCCCTGGGGCATAACGACCGGGTCGGCGGGCTGGTGTATGGCGACAATCAGCACTACGAAATCAAGCCTCGGCGCAGCAAGCAAAGCCTGCTGCAGCTGCTCAATCGGCTGGTGCGGGTCAATCAGTCGCTCAACAGCGAAAGCGAACCGGACCGTGATGCCTTTGGTATCGCCCTGCGCCGCGCCCGGGAAGTGTCCCGCCCGGGCAGCCTTGTGATTGTGATTTGCGATGAACGCGCGCTTTCGGAAAGCGCCGAGCAACAGCTGAGCCTGTTATCACGTCATTGCGACCTGTTGTTGCTCCCGGTGTCCGATCCGCTGGATCATGCCCTGCCCGCCGCGGGACTTTTACGTTTCGCCGAGCGTGGAGCGCAACTGGAACTCGATACGCTGAATTTCGACCTGCGCCAGACTTACCGGGCTCAGGCCGAAGCACGCATCGCTCGCTGGGAGCTGCTCGCGCAGAAACTACGGGTACTGATGATGCCTTTGAGCACTCAGAGCGAGATGGTCGAACAACTGCGCGAATACCTGAACCCACAGAAACCGGGGAAAGGTCGATGAGCAGCCTTGATCAACTGCAACCCCTGATATCCCCGCCACCGGTGGAATTCTGGCCTCCGGCACCGGGTTGGTGGTTGCTGCTTTTATTGGTGCCACTGATCGGTTTGGGCCTGTGGAAGCTGCGTCGCCTTATTCTGGACAAGCGCCCAGTGGTACGTGCTGAACAGCCGCTTGACCCGGTGCGTCTTGCCGCCCTGGCGGAGCTGGCCTTGATGCCCAAACCCTACGACGGTGCGCCAGCCGGTGCCTGGCTGCAGCAACTCAACGGCTTGCTCAAACGCCTGTGCCGCAACCATTACCCCTACAGCCAGAGCCATACCCTCAACGGCCGCAAATGGCTGGCGTTCCTCGACAACCGCTGCCCGGCGGCCGGGCTGACTCGCTGGATGGTGCTTGTGGAGGGCGCCTACAAACCCGAATGCAAGCTCGACGACAAGGCGATCGCCGGCCTGACCCAGGCCGTCGACACATGGATTCGCAAGCATGTTTGAATTTGCCTGGCCGTGGATTTTTGCCCTTCTGCCGCTGCCGTGGCTGATGCGCATCGTATTGCCGGTGGCCGACAGTGGCGAACCGGCACTCAAGGTCAGCTTCCTGAGCGATCTCGAAGGCCTCGCCGGGCGTCGCGCCCGGGCCAACCTGCCGGCATGGCGCCAACAGACGCCGTTCATTTTGCTGTGGCTGTTACTGCTGGTCGCGGCGGCGCGCCCGCAGTGGCTCGGCGAACCCTTGCCGATCGCCGCCAGCGGCCGCGATCTGCTGGTGGCGGTGGACGTTTCCGGCTCCATGGATTTCCCTGACATGCAGTGGCAGGACGAAGATGTGAGTCGACTGTCGTTGGTCCAGCACCTGCTCGGCGACTTCCTCGAAAGTCGCGAAGGTGACCGCGTCGGCCTGATCCTGTTTGGCAGCCGGGCCTACCTGCAGGCACCGCTGACCTTCGACCGCCACACCGTACGCGTCTGGCTCGACGAAGCGCGCATCGGCATTGCCGGCAAAAACACCGCCATCGGCGATGCAATCGGTCTGGCCCTCAAACGCCTGCGTTTGCGTCCTGCAACAAGCCGCGTGCTGATACTGGTCACCGACGGCGCCAACAATGGCGGTGAAATCGATCCGCTCACCGCCGCCCGACTGGCGGCCCAGGAAGGTGTGAAAATCTACCCGATCGGCATCGGTGCCGATCCGGAACAAAGTGGCTCCGTGGGGTTCCTCGGTGTCAATCCGAGCCTGGACCTCGACGAGCCGTCCCTGAAAGCCATCGCCGAAGCCACCGACGGCCAGTATTTCCGCGCCCACGATGGCAAGGAACTGCAATCGATCAAGGACACCCTTGACCAACTGGAGCCCGTGGCCCAACAACCCACCCAGGCCCSCCCGACTCAAGCGTTGTATCACTGGCCGCTCGCCTTGGCGCTGTGCTTGAGCATACTGCTGGTGGTTCCCGTACTCTGGCCGGACAACCCGTTGCAACGCCTGTTTACCAAGGATCTGTATTTGCAAACGCAATTGCTGCCCGACTGGCGCCAGCGTCTTAAACGCCTGCGTCTGCGGAGGCGCCGATGAGTGCGCTGTGGCCCTACTGGTTCCGGCCCTGGTGGCTACTATTGCTGCCGGTGCTTGGCTGGTTGCTCTGGCAACTCTGGCACCGCAAGAAGCGCGCCGGGCGCTGGCAGATGATCCTGCCGCCGGCCTTTCACTCGGCACTGCTCAGCGGCGGCAGTGGTCGCGACAGTAAACTGCCCTGGGTCGCGCTCGGCGTGGCGTGGCTGTTGACCGTGCTCGCGCTGTTGGGTCCGGGTTGGGAACGCGTCGAGCAAACCAGCCAGAAACCCGCGGACCCGTTGGTGGTGGTTCTTGAACTGACCCCGGAAATGCTCGCCACCGACGTCACGCCCAATCGGCTGGAACAGGCCCGGCGCAAGCTGTACGACCTGCTGCAGATCCGCAGCGACGCGCAAACCGCCATTGTCGTCTACGCCGGCAGTGCCCACACGCTGGTACCGCTGTCAGATGATCTTTCCACCAGCCGCAACCTGTTGGATGCGCTGAAGCCGTCGTTGATGCCAGAGCCCGGTCATCGCGCCGATCTGGCGGTACTCAAGGCCCTGGCGCTGCTCGAACAGGCTGCTTTGGGCGACGGTCGGATCCTGCTGATGGGTTCGTCCCTGACCGAACCAGAGCGGCTGGGCATCCGTCGCGCGCTGAACGGCAAATCGACTCAATTCCTGATGCTCGGCATCGGCACCGCCGAAGGCTCGCCCATCACCCAGGAGGACGGCAGTTTCCTCAAGGATGAACAAGGCGCAATTCTCGTGCCGCGCCTCGACGAGCCCGGCCTGAAAGGCTTTGCCAACGACCTGGATGGACGCTTTCGCCAGGCGCGCCTGGACGATAGCGACCTGCACGCCCTTRGCCTGCTCGACGGTCCACGCAATTTGCGCAACGACGGTCAGACCTTGCGCCTCGACACCTGGGCCGACCAGGGTTACTGGCTGCTGCTGCCACTGCTGCTGCTCGCGGCCTGCGCAGGACGTCGTGGTTGGTTGCTGTGTCTGCCGCTGCTATTGGCGCTACCGCAACCCGGCTATGCCTTCGACCTCGCAGACCTGTGGCTGCGTCCTGATCAACAAGGCGTGCAATTACTCAAACACAAGCGTCCGGCCGAGGCCGCCCGGCGCTTCGAAGACCATCAGTGGCAAGGCGTGGCGCTCTATGAAGCCGCAGACTACGCCGGCGCCGCCGAGCGGTTTGCCGAGGGCAACGATGCCCATGCCCACTACAATCGGGGCAACGCCCTGGCCAAAAGTGGTGAGCTGGAGGCCGCCCTGGACGCTTACGAACAGGCACTGGAACGTCAACCTGATTTGCGTCCGGCACTGACCAACAAGGCGCTGGTGGAACGTCTGCTCAAGGAGAAAAACACTCCCCCCCCTCCTGAGCCAGACGCAGCCAGCAACGCCCGGCCCGAAGCCGAATCGCAG
>NZ_JBGCUL010000457.1:0-3569 GCF_054177685.1 Pseudomonas sp. P5_A2_2 | reverse complement strand
TGTAGGAGCGAGCCTGCTC
The DNA here is from genome assembly GCF_054177685.1 of Pseudomonas sp. P5_A2_2. Lineage (NCBI taxonomy): Bacteria > Pseudomonadati > Pseudomonadota > Gammaproteobacteria > Pseudomonadales > Pseudomonadaceae > Pseudomonas > Pseudomonas sp. P5_A2_2. Next base: position 3,550 of record NZ_JBGCUL010000457.1, on the reverse strand, counting down.
GCGATAGCGGTGTATCAGTCAGCATAAATGTCGACTGACAGTCCGCCATCGCGAGCAGGCTCGCTCCTACAGGTTTTGCGGTGATTATACGGCTAGCGCACGCGGCTCGGTGCGACGCAGCGAACGGATCTTCAGCAACGTATCCGCACAGGTCTTCGCCGCTTCCTGGCCTTTATGCAGGAAATGCTCGAAGAAGAACTTCTGGTGCTCTTCGCCGGCATGGAAGTGGTGCGGGGTCAGGGACACCGAGAACACCGGCACTTCGGTTTCCAGCTGAACCTGCATCAGGCCGCTGACCACCGACTGGGCGACGAACTCGTGACGGTAGATCCCGCCGTCCACCACCAGGGCTGCCGCGACGATGCCGGCATAACGACCGGTCTTGGCCAGCAACTTGGCGTGCAGGGGCATTTCAAAGGCACCGCCGACTTCGAAGAAATCGATGTCGGATTCCTGATAACCCTGGGCAATCATTTCGGCGACGAAGCCTTTGCGGCTCTGATCGACAATATCCTTGTGCCAGCAGGCCTGGATGAACGCAACGCGCTCGCCGTGGTGGTGTTTGCTTTTGCTGTCTATTGCGGTGGGTTGCATGTTCTGACTCCTGTTTGTGTGAAAAACAGGGCGTTATGAATCGAAGGGGATCTGAGGGTACGCACGCTCGCATGAATGCCGGCGGACGGCCCTTTGCAGTCAATCCCGTTCTCTCTTCATCCGGACTATGACCGTCGGCCCCGGGATCACACCGGGTCTGCTGACCTTGCTGCCAGGCACTGCCGAAGCCGTGCTGTCACCAAGCGCTCGCGGGCTATGCGCATTGCGCGCAATTACCGCCGGTGGGGAGTTGCACCCCGCCCTGAGAACGTTTTTGCCGCTGGAAAGTTTGGCGGCGCAGCGTTTTTAACACATATTTGCGGTATGCGCATGGCCCCTTTTGGATGATTGTTATCGACTTTTCCGTTGGTTTAATTGGCCTTTTCCTGCGCAAGGGTTGATTAATCGTCGCCATGCCCGCAGTAATTCTTTCCTGAAAGGGATTTCCCCTGCTTACCGAGGCCGGATTCATGAGCGTTATCGATCTTCGCAGCGACACCGTCACCCAACCTTCCACCGGCATGCTCGACGCGATGGCCAGTGCGGCCACCGGTGACGACGTGTATGGCGAAGATCCGACGGTCAATCGCCTGGAAGCTGAGCTGGCCCAACGCCTGGGCTTCGCCGCAGCGCTGTTCGTGCCAACCGGCACCATGAGCAATCTGCTGGGTTTGATGGCCCACTGCGAACGCGGTGACGAGTACATCGTCGGCCAGCAGGCTCACACCTATAAGTACGAAGGTGGCGGCGCGGCGGTGCTCGGTTCGATCCAGCCGCAACCGCTGGAAGTGCAGGCCGACGGTTCGCTGGACCTGGCCCACGTCGCCGCAGCGATCAAACCGGACGACTTCCACTTTGCGCGTACCCGCTTGCTGGCGCTGGAAAACACCATGCAGGGCAAGGTCCTGCCGCTGGAGTACCTGGCCCGGGCGCGCAGTTTTACCCGCGAAAACGGTTTGCAGCTGCATCTGGATGGGGCTCGCCTGTACAACGCTGCGGTCAAGCTGGGTGTCGATGCCCGGGAAATCACCCAGTATTTCGATTCCGTCTCGGTGTGCCTGTCCAAAGGGCTGGGCGCCCCGGTCGGTTCGGTGCTGTGCGGCTCGGCCGAGCTGATCGGCAAGGCCCGGCGCCTGCGCAAGATGGTCGGTGGCGGCATGCGTCAGGCCGGGATTCTGGCGGCGGCAGGCCTGTACKCGCTGGATCACAACGTTCAGCGCCTGGCCGATGACCACGCCAACGCGCAATACCTGGCCGAAGGCCTGCGGGCGGCGGGCTTCGAAGTCGAACCGGTGCAAACCAACATGGTTTACGTGCAGATGGGCGACAAGGCCGAGGCCATCAAGGCCTTTTGTGCCGAGCGCGGGATCAAGCTCAGTGCCGCCGCGCGTCTGCGCATGGTCACGCACATGGACGTCAGCCGTGGGCAAATCGAGCAAGTCGTCGCGACATTCGTCGACTTTTCTGGCAAGTGACGGCGTTAACCGTCTAAATGAGTGTTTGCAACGTACAAACACACTGTACCTAGTCACTAACGCCGATATAATGCGGCCCTTTGCCGTCGCTTCGTCTGTTGACGTTTCGAACAGGCCTTTGGCCGCAGCCTCCGTGGAAGAACCTAATGAAAAGCGCAGAAATCCGTGAAGCCTTCCTTCGCTTCTTCGAAGAGCAAGGCCACACCCGTGTAGCCTCCAGCTCTTTGATTCCGGGCAACGACCCAACCCTGCTGTTCACTAACGCGGGGATGAACCAGTTCAAGGACTGCTTCCTGGGCCAGGAAAAGCGCGCGTACACCCGCGCCGTCAGCAGCCAGAAATGCGTGCGCGCCGGCGGCAAGCACAACGACCTGGAAAACGTCGGTTATACCGCCCGTCACCACACCTTCTTCGAAATGCTGGGYAACTTCAGYTTCGGCGATTACTTCAAGCGTGATGCCATCACCTACGCCTGGAACTTCCTGACGTCCGACAAGTGGTTGAACCTGCCGAAGGAAAAGCTCTGGGTCACCGTCTACGCCAGCGATGACGAGGCGTACGACATCTGGACCAAGGAAATCGGGGTTCCAGCCGAGCGCATGGTGCGCATCGGCGATAACAAGGGCGCGCCATACGCCTCCGACAACTTCTGGACCATGGGCGATACCGGCCCGTGCGGTCCTTGCACCGAGATTTTCTACGATCACGGCGCCGACATCTGGGGCGGCCCACCGGGCTCGCCGGAAGAAGACGGCGACCGTTACATCGAGATCTGGAACAACGTGTTCATGCAGTTCAACCGCACCGCCGATGGCGTGTTGCACCCGCTGCCAGCGCCGTCGGTCGACACCGGCATGGGCCTGGAGCGGATCAGTGCCGTGCTGCAGCACGTTCACTCGAACTATGAAATCGACCTGTTCCAGAGCCTGCTGAGCGCTTCGGCCAAGGCCATCGGCTGCACCAACGACGCCCAGGCTTCGCTGAAAGTGGTGGCTGACCACATCCGTTCCTGCGGCTTCCTGATCGCCGACGGCGTGCTGCCGTCCAACGAAGGCCGTGGCTACGTGCTGCGCCGGATCATCCGTCGCGCCTGCCGTCACGGTAACAAACTGGGTGCCAAGGGCAGCTTCTTCTACCAGATCGTCGCGGCCCTGGTCGCCGAGATGGGCGAAGCTTTCCCGGAGCTGAAATCCCAGCAGGCGCACATTGAACGCGTGCTGAAGGCCGAAGAAGAGCAATTCGCCAAGACCCTGGAGCAGGGCCTGAAAATCCTCGAGCAGGATCTGGCTGAACTCAAGGGCGACGTGGTGCCCGGCGACGTAGTGTTCAAACTCTACGACACCTACGGTTTCCCGATGGACCTGACCGGCGACATCGCTCGCGAGCGCAGCCTGACCATCGACGAAGCAGGTTTCGAACGTGAGATGGAAGCCCAGCGCGTCCGTGCCCGTTCCGCCAGTTCCTTCGGCATGGACTACAAC
>NZ_JBGCUL010000456.1:0-3589 GCF_054177685.1 Pseudomonas sp. P5_A2_2 | reverse complement strand
CTTGTGTGCGCGCCAATTGTTTGAGCTGCGACTCCTTCCAGATCTCCATACAGTGATCTCCATTAGTGTGTCTTCTGGGTGCAGAATTGGATCCAAGATCCGGCACGCCACGAAGTGTAGGACATTTCCTACGGAAGTGGTTCGACAATTTTGTTATTTTGACTGTTGGAAAAGTGTGCTCAAGGTTCTTAGGAAATAAATGGTTATGAAATGCCACATATAATTTTATATGTAGGGTTGTATTCGTATTCTGTAATCGACTACTAGTGCGCATTAATGCCACTACAAATTGTCGGTGGTTACGCTGCTTTCTTTGCGGGACACTGGGGTATCTGTTGATTGGAGCCTTCCATGTCCGTCAGTGAAGAAAAATTTACGCGCCAGACCTTGCTCGAGGTTCATCCGTTGACTCCGAACCTGTTTACCCTGCGCGCCACGCGGGATGCAGGGTTTCGTTTTCGGGCGGGGCAGTTTGCCCGGTTGGGCGTCACCAAGGCTGACGGCAGCACGGTATGGCGCGCCTACTCCATGGTGTCCTCGCCCTTTGACGAGTTCCTCGAGTTCTTTTCCATTGTCGTACCGGGCGGTGAGTTCACCAGTGAGCTGAGCCGCCTGGGCGTTGACGACACATTGCTGGTCGACCGCCAGGCCTTCGGCTACTTGACGCTGGACCGTTTTGTCGATGGCCGCGATCTGTGGTTGTTATCCACAGGCACGGGCATCGCGCCGTTCCTGTCGATACTCCAGGATTTCGAAGTCTGGGAGAGATTCGAGCGGATCATCCTGGTCTACAGCGTTCGCGAAGCCCGGGAACTGGCTTATCAGGAGTTGATCGCGGGGTTGGCGCAACTTGAGTATCTGGCTGAATACGCACACAAATTGCAATTCATCGCCACAGTCACTCGTGAGCAGCATCCTGGCGCATTGAACGGACGGATCACCACACTGATTGAAAGCGGCGAGTTGGAGCGCAGCGCGGGAGTTGCGCTGACGCCTGAGCATTCACGGGTCATGCTGTGCGGCAACCCGCAGATGATCGATGATACGCGCAAGTTGCTTAAACAGCGGGACATGCACTTGAGCCTCAGCCGGCGCCCCGGCCAAGTGGCGGTGGAAAACTTCTGGTAAGCAAAACGGCGCCTCAAAGGCGCCGTTTTATGCCAATGCAGTCAAGGCCRGTTGTTTTGGGCCTTGAGCAAGTCGCGGATCTCGCCCAGCAACTCTTCTTCCTTGGTGGGAACCGGCGGCAGGCTAGGGGCCACGGACTCCTCACGCTTCAGGCGGTTGATGGCCTTGACGCCCATGAAGATCGCAAAGGCGACGATGACGAAGTCGATGATGGTCTGGATGAACTTGCCATAGGCCAGCACCACCGCAGGAATGGCGCCGTCTGCTGCCTTGAGCGTTATGGCCAGATCACTGAAGTCCACGCCACCGATCAGCATCCCGATTGGCGGCATGATCAGGTCACCGACAAACGACGTAACGATCTTGCCGAAGGCCGCACCGATGATGATGCCGACGGCCATGTCGACCACGTTGCCTTTGACCGCGAAGGCCTTGAACTCGTTTAGCACGCCCATAGGTTATTCCTTGTTACAGATGAGGTAGATGTGCGCAGTGTAAATCAGCCAATCGCATCCTGCTCGAATCAACTGCCTGCTGTGCTTGCCAGCCATTGACCCGGGTGGCGTTGAAAAATTCACCGATTGATCTCATCTGAGGTCGGGCAGGCCTTCTGCGGAGTTCGCATGCGACGTTTTTTTCAGCGAAATAGCGTCATTTGTGTGGGCGAGCCAAGGTTGAGCGACCATTCCTGAATCGGGACGTTCAAGATGATCGGGCAGTTAGTGGCCGAGAGGTCGCATTGAAAATTAAATGCAGCTGCAGTGATATTAACTGTTCCGTTAGTTCGGGGCGTCTGACAAGTTGCGCGTTTCTCTGAATCACTGCTGCGTGTTGTGTGAATGTTTTAGAAGTTGTGCAAAAAGTATGTAAGTGAACAAAGTCTGTATAGGTTTTCAAAACGTGCGGTATGGCATGTCCCTAGAATTTATTGGCCGAGTTGAGTAAAAAACTTATACAAGGTTTGTAGGTTGGGTGCATCTGAATATACCTGTGTTTAATAAGGTTATTTGAAGTCGTCAATAGGGGCGCGAAATATCTGGCCGCACTCGCGCGCCCTGGCTGAGCTATCATCGCGTTTTTTTCCGGGAGTTCCGATGGCCAAGGCCAAGCGCATGTACGGCTGCACCGAGTGCGGCTCAACCTTCCCCAAATGGGCCGGCCAGTGCGGTGAGTGCGGGGCCTGGAACACGCTTACCGAAACCATGGTGGAAAGCGGCGGGGCAGCCGCCCCCAGCGGTCGTACCGGCTGGACCGGCCAGCAGGCGCAGATCAAGACTCTGGCCGAAGTCAGTGTCGAAGAAATTCCGCGCTTCTCCACCGCTTCCAGCGAGCTGGACCGGGTTCTGGGTGGTGGTCTGGTGGATGGCTCGGTGGTGCTGATCGGTGGCGACCCTGGCATCGGCAAGTCGACCATTCTGTTGCAAACCTTGTGCAACCTCGCCAAGAGCATGTCGGCACTGTACGTCACCGGTGAGGAATCCCAGCAGCAAGTGGCCATGCGTGCGCGGCGCCTGGGGTTGCCTCAGGATCAATTGCGGGTCATGACCGAAACCTGCATCGAAACCATCATTGCCACGGCCCGTCAGGAAAAGCCCAGGGTGATGGTGATCGACTCGATCCAGACGATCTTTACCGAGCAATTGCAATCGGCACCGGGCGGTGTATCCCAGGTGCGCGAAAGCGCGGCGTTGCTGGTGCGTTATGCCAAACAGAGCGGCACGGCGATTTTTCTGGTGGGCCACGTCACCAAGGAAGGCGCGCTGGCTGGCCCTCGGGTGCTGGAGCACATGGTCGACACCGTGCTGTATTTCGAAGGTGAGTCTGACGGGCGCCTGCGTCTGCTGCGGGCGGTGAAGAACCGCTTCGGTGCAGTCAATGAACTGGGCGTTTTCGGCATGACCGACAAAGGTCTGAAAGAAGTCTCCAACCCGTCGGCGATTTTTCTGACCCGTGCCCAGGAAGAAGTCCCGGGCAGTGTGGTGATGGCAACATGGGAAGGCACACGGCCGATGCTGGTGGAGGTTCAGGCGCTGGTGGACGACAGTCACCTGGCCAACCCGCGTCGGGTCACGCTGGGGCTGGATCAAAACCGGCTGGCGATGTTGCTGGCTGTGCTGCACCGTCACGGTGGCATTCCGACCCACGATCAGGACGTGTTTCTCAACGTGGTCGGCGGGGTCAAGGTGCTGGAAACGGCGTCCGACCTCGCGCTGATGGCAGCGGTGATGTCCAGTTTGCGCAACCGGCCGTTGCCCCACGATCTGCTGGTATTCGGTGAAGTCGGGCTTTCCGGTGAAGTGCGTCCGGTGCCGAGCGGTCAGGAGCGTTTGAAAGAAGCTGCCAAGCACGGCTTCAAGCGGGCCATCGTGCCCAAGGGTAATGCGCCGAAAGAGGCGCCGGCTGGATTGCAGATTATTGCTGTGACCCGGCTGGAACAGGCACTCGACGCGCTGTTCGAGTA
>NZ_JBGCUL010000455.1:0-3601 GCF_054177685.1 Pseudomonas sp. P5_A2_2 | reverse complement strand
GTCGAGGCTCGCGTACTCGGTGCCCACGGCAAAGTGGTCGAGGCGCGGACCGAGCGGGTGTTCAACGCCAGCGAATTGCGCCGTCCGGCGCCGTGCGCCCATGCCGGCCGTTGCGRCGGCTGCAGCGTGCAGCATCTGCCCCACAACGAACAACTCGCCCTGAAACAGCGCATGCTCGCCGAGCAATTGTCCAAGGTCGCCGGTGTCGCGCCCGAGGAGTGGGCCGAACCATTGACCGGTCCGGAATTCGGCTACCGTCGTCGCGCCCGTGTGGCGGTGCGCTGGGACATCAAGGCGAAGAAACTCGAAGTCGGGTTCCGCGCCGCCGGCAGCCAGGACATCGTTGGCATCGATGATTGCCCGGTGCTGGTACAACCCTTGCAACCCATCATGACCCGCTTGCCGGAGATGCTGCGACGCTTGAGCAAACCTCAGGCACTCGGGCATGTGGAGTTGTTCAGCGGCTCGACCTTGGCGGTTTTGCTGCGGCACATGGCGCCGTTGTCCGACGCCGACCTGACGATCCTCAAGGATTTCTGCGCGTTCCACGAAGCCCAGTTGTGGCTGCATGGCGACGGTGAACCGCAGCCGGTCCAGGCCGATCAGTCCTTGGGCTATCGTCTTGAACAGTGGGGGCTGGAGCTGGCATACCGTCCCGGGGATTTCATCCAGGTCAACGCCGCAGTCAACGAAGCGATGGTCGCCCAGGCGCTGGACTGGTTGAAGCCGACCGCTGATGAGCGCGTACTCGATCTGTTCTGTGGCCTGGGCAACTTTGCCTTGCCACTGGCCAAGGCCGCTCGCGAAGTGGTGGCGGTCGAAGGTGTGCGGGTGATGGTCGATCGGGCAGCGGCGAATGCGGCTAGCAATAATCTGCATAACGCGAAGTTTTTTCACGCCGATTTATCCCAGCCTTTGACGGACGCCGAATGGGCCGCCGAAGGCTTTTGTGCGGTACTCTTGGACCCACCGCGTGACGGTGCTTTCGAGGTTGTTCACAAGCTCAAGACCCTGGGCGCCGAACGGTTGGTGTACGTGTCGTGCAACCCGGCCACTCTGGCGCGTGACACGGTCGAATTGATCAAGCAGGGCTACCGGTTAAAACGTGCCGGGATTCTCGATATGTTTCCTCAAACGGCGCATGTCGAGGCCATGGCGTTATTTGAAGCGAGCTAGGATGCTCGTCTGGTCCGACTGGCCCGCCCGTGCAGCCGCGCACCAGCCCGACGTGGGCGCATGGGTAACGAAGGTCAGCGAATTGACGCATTGAATCTGCGTCGTAGGGAAGGTAAGCAAGATGGTACAGGTGAGAGCACACCAGCCGATCAACACCGACGGCAGTATCAATCTCGAGGCTTGGCTCGATCACGCGGTGAGTGTCGATCTGGCACTGGATCGCGAAGCCTTGAAAGAGGCCTGCGAGTACGCTCGCGAGGCCGAACAACAAGCCAATGCGGCACAGAATCTGTGGTCGGAAGGGAACTCCACGTTTCGTACCGGCCTTGAGATCGCCGAGATTCTCGCCGATCTCAAACTCGATCAGGACTCACTGGTCGCCGCGGTCCTGTACCGGGGCGTGCGCGAAGGCCAGATCCCGTTGCCGGCAGTCAGCCAGCGTTTCGGCCCGGTGGTGGCCAAACTCATCGACGGYGTGCAACGCATGGCGGCGATCAGCGACAGCCTGAGTCCGCGCAAATCCTTGGTGATGGGCACCCAGGGCCAGGTGGAAAACCTGCGCAAGATGCTGGTGGCCATGGTCGACGACGTTCGCGTCGCCCTGATCAAACTGGCCGAGCGTACTTGCGCCATCCGTGCGGTGAAGACCGCCGACGACGAAAAACGCAACCGCGTCGCCCGTGAAGTCTTCGATATCTACGCGCCACTGGCCCATCGCCTGGGTATCGGTCACATCAAGTGGGAACTGGAGGATTTGTCCTTCCGTTACCTGGAGCCGGACCAGTACAAGCAGATCGCCAAGTTGCTCCACGAGCGGCGCCTGGATCGCGAGCGCTTCATCAGCGACGTGATGAGCCAGCTGAAAAACGAATTGCAGGCCACCGGCGTCGATGCCGACATCAGCGGCCGGGCCAAACACATCTATTCGATCTGGCGCAAAATGCAGCGCAAGGGCCTGGAGTTCAGCCAGATCTACGACGTTCGAGCCGTTCGCGTACTGGTACCGGAAATGCGCGACTGCTACACCGCGCTCGGCATCGTCCATACCCTGTGGCGGCACATTCCGAAAGAGTTCGACGACTACATCGCCAACCCCAAGGAAAACGGCTATCGATCGCTGCACACGGCGGTGATCGGGCCCGAGGGCAAGGTGCTGGAAGTGCAGATCCGCACCCATGCGATGCACGAAGAAGCCGAACTCGGTGTGTGCGCGCACTGGCGCTACAAGGGCACCGACGTCAAGTCCGGCTCCAATCACTACGAAGAGAAAATATCCTGGCTGCGTCAGGTGCTCGAATGGCACGAAGAGCTGGGCGACATCGGTGGCCTGGCGGAACAGCTGCGGGTCGATATCGAGCCCGACCGGGTCTACATCTTTACCCCGGACGGTCACGCCATCGACTTGCCGAAGGGTGCGACACCGCTGGACTTCGCCTACCGCGTACACACCGAAATCGGTCACAACTGCCGCGGCGCCAAGATCAACGGGCGCATCGTGCCGCTCAATTACAGCCTGCAAACCGGYGARCAGGTCGAGATCATCACCAGCAAGCACGGCACSCCGAGCCGCGACTGGCTGAACYCSAACCTGGGYTACRTCACCACRTCSCGGGCGCGGGCGAAGATYGTTCACTGGTTCAARTTGCAGGCCCGTGACCAGAACGTCGCGGCCGGTAAAACGCTGCTGGAGCGCGAGCTCAATCGCCTCGGTCTGCCCGCGGTGGATTTCGACAAGCTGGCCGACAAGGCCAACATGAAAACCGCCGAAGACCTGTTCGCCGCCCTCGGCGCCGGGGATCTGCGCCTGGCGCAACTGGTCAACCTGGCGCAGCAACTGGTCGAGCCGGAGCGAGGAAACGAACAGCTGGAACTGATTCCGCGCAAGGCCACCGGCTACAAACCGGGCAAGCGCGGCGATATCCAGATCCAGGGCGTCGGCAACCTGATGACCCAGATGGCCGGCTGCTGCCAGCCGTTGCCGGGCGATGCCATCGTCGGTTACATCACCGTGGGTCGCGGCGTGAGCATTCACCGTCAGGACTGCGCCTCGGTGCTGCAGCTGGCCGGGCGCGAGCCCGAGCGAATCATCCAGGTCAGCTGGGGGYCGGTACCGGTGCTCACCTATCCGGTGGACATCGTCATCCGCGCCTACGACCGTTCCGGTCTGCTGCGTGACGTCTCGCAGGTGCTGCTCAATGAGCGAATCAACGTGCTGGCGGTCAACACCCGCTCGAACAAGGAGGACAACACCGCGCTGATGTCCCTGACCATCGAGATTCCGGGGCTGGACGCATTGGGGCGGTTGCTGGGGCGGATTTCCCAGTTGCCGAACATCATCGAAACCCGGCGTAACCGTACGCCTTGATGGCATGTTTAGCGCCGATCCACTGTGGGAGCGAGCTTGCTCGCGATGACGGCTTAACAT
>NZ_JBGCUL010000454.1:0-3602 GCF_054177685.1 Pseudomonas sp. P5_A2_2 | reverse complement strand
CACCTTCCACGGTCGGGTTGGTGGCCAGGATGACTTCGGTGAAAGTGCCGGCTTCTTCGATCCGTGCCATCAATTGCGGAATGCCGATGGCTTCCGGCCCCAGACCGTCGAGCGGCGACAGATGCCCCTTGAGCACGAAATAACGCCCGCGGAAACCAGTCTGCTCCACCGCATAGACGTCCATCGGGCCTTCCACCACGCAGAGCAAGGTGTCGTCGCGACGGGTATCGGCGCATTGCGGGCAGAGATCATCTTCGGTCAGCGTACGGCACAAGCGGCAGTGACCGACCCCTTCCATGGCCTGGCTCAGGGCCAGCGCCAGTCGTGAGCCGCCACTGCGGTCACGCTCGAGCAACTGCAACGCCATGCGCTGAGCGGTTTTCTGACCCACACCGGGCAAAATTCGCAGGGCGTCGATCAGTTGGCGAATCAAAGGGCTGAAGCTCATGGTGGAAAAGTCCGACAAAACAACGAGACGCGGTTTATACCCGCGCCCCGGTTGAGCGTCAAATTGCAGCGTCAATTACTCAGTCACGGGCAACCCGAACCACCAATTTACCGAAGTTGCGCCCTTCCAGCATGCCGATGAACGCATCAGGCGCCTGCTCCAGGCCATCGACCACGTCTTCGCGGAACTTCACCTTGCCATCGCGTACCCAGGGCGCCATGGCACTGAGGAATTCCGGCTGGCGATCACCATAGTCATCGAACACGATGAAGCCCTGGATGCGCACCCGCTTGGTCAACAGTGTGCGCTGCAACAGTGGCAGGCGATCCGGCCCGCTCGGCGCTTCATAGGCGTTATAGGAGGCAATCAGGCCGCAGAGTGGAATCCGCGCCTTGGGATTGAGCAACGGCACTACGGCGTCAAATACCTTGCCGCCGACGTTTTCATAGTAGATATCGACCCCCTTGGGACAGGCCTGCGCCAGCTCGTCAGCAAAGTCCGGGCTCCTGTGGTCGATGCAGGCATCGAAACCCAACTCTTCGACCACATAACGGCACTTTTTCGCTCCACCCGCCACACCGACCACGCGCAAGCCCTTGATCTTCGCCACCTGGCCGACCACCGAGCCCACCGCGCCGGAGGCCGCTGCAACCACCAGGGTTTCGCCGGCCTTCGGCTGGCCGATGTCCATCAGGCCCATGTACGCGGTCATGCCCGGCATACCCAGTACCCCAAGGGCCATCGAAGCACTTGGCAGCCCCGACGGCACCGGGATGATGCTGCGCCCGTCATTGATGCTGTGGCTCTGCCAACCGGTGGCACCGACCACCAGATCACCTTCCTGAAACTTCGGATTGAGCGAGCGCTCGACCCGGCTGACAGCGCCGCCGGTCATGACTTCGCCAATTTCCACCGGTGCTGCGTAGGACGGTGCGTCACTCATGCGTCCGCGCATGTAGGGATCCAGCGACAGGAAAACGGTCTTGAGCAGCACCTGACCGTCGGCCAGATCCGGCAGCGCCACCCGCTCCATGCGGAAGTTTTCCGGCGTTGGCGCGCCTATCGGACGTGAAGCCAGGACAATGCGTTGATTGAGGGGCATGGGGTCGGACATGGCAGCGTCTCCTGTGATCGATGGAACTCGGTGATATAGGGAGCAGACCTTTGTGGCGGTATGGCGTTCGATGTTTATTCAGTTGCACCTGGGCGACTTCATCGCGGGCAAGTCGAATCGTCGCACCGCCGCTCCCACAGGGGATTCTCGCCGTACACAAATCCACTGTGGGAGCGGCGGTGCGACGATTCGACTTGCCCGCGATGACGGCATTTCAAACACCACATTTCCAATGCCAGAAACAAAAATGCCAGGCGTTATGCCTGGCATTTTTGTAACTCATCTGCCGCCTGAAGGCGAATCAGAATGGCAGTTTCATGCCCGGCGGCAGTTGCATGCCGGCAGTCATGCTGCCCATCTTGTCCTGGCTGTTGGCTTCGATCTTGCGCACGGCATCGTTGACCGCGGATGCGATGACCGCTTCGAGCATTTCCTTGTCGTCTTCGCTCATGCCTTCGACCAGGCTTGGGTCGATGGTCACGCTCTTGACGTCATGACGACCGGTCATCACCACGGTGACCATATCGCCACCGGCCTTACCGGTGACTTCGGCGTTGGCCAGTTCTTCCTGCATCTTGGCCATTTTTTCCTGCATCTGCTGCGCCTGCTTCATCAGGCCGGCCATGCCACCTTTCATCATGGTAATCACCTCAAAAGTACTTGGATTAAAACAGCGCCCGGCCCATGCGGCCAAACGCCTTCAGTTATTAGCCCTGAGTGACCAGGGCGTCGACAGGTTCAATAGTATCGTTACGGACCACCGCACCGAACTGCTGCATCATTTGCTGGATGAACGGATCACCGTGGATCGATTCCTCCGCCTCGCGCTGACGGTTGACGCGGCGGCGCGAAGCCGCTTGTGCCGGGGTTTCCTGCTCTGGCTTGATCAGCTCGATGCTCAGGGTCAGTGTGCGCTGATGATACTGGTTCAGCGCATCGTTCAGGCGACGCTGCTGAGTGGCGTTGAACAAGGCACTGTGGGCCGGGTCCAGGTGCATCAGCCAATTGTCGCCATCCACCGCGATCAGCGTGCAGTTGGCGGCGATACTGCCGGTCATGCCGGAGATCGGCAATTTCGGGAACAGCTCCAGCCATTGCAGGGCCAGACCGGTGGCCGGCATTGCCGCGGGCTCAGGCTCGGGCTCCGGAACCGGGTCGGCGGCATGCTCGCTGGCCAGCTCGTCGAGGTAACTGTAGGCCGAATCCATGTCCGGCTCGATGTAATCCTCGTCCAGCGGCGGCTCGTCATCCAGATCCATGCCCGGCGTCGCGACATCGACGTCGGCCACCGAAGGTTCCGGGATCGGCGCGGCAGCCCATTCAGGCGCGTCCGGCACCACGCTGTCCGGCGTCGGCAACGGCATCGGCGGTAATTCGGGTTGTTCGCYGGCAGTTTCCAGCACCGGCTCCACCGCCGGTTGCTGAACGGGCGCCGGCTCGACCGGGTCATTCCACGGCAGGTCGACCACCTCTTCGACCACGACCGCTTCAACCACAGGCGCAGGTTCTGGCACAACGGCCGGCGCTACCGGTTCCGGTGCAGATGCAGGCGCCGCCACTGGCGCAGCCGCTATCGGTGCAACGGCCGCAGCAACTACCGGCGCAACAACCGGCGCGGCAGCCACTGAGTTTGCGGAATCAACTGTGGCCTGGCTGATCCCCACTGGCTTTAGCGGTTGCCTCGGGGCATCCGCGGTGTCTGCAGGCCGGAACGCCAGCATCCGCAGCAGCACCATTTCAAAACCGCCCCGGGGATCCGGCGCCAGCGGCAGGTCGCGGCGGCCGATCAGGCCCATCTGGTAGTAGAACTGCACGTCTTCGGCCGGCAACGCCTGGGCCAGCGCCAGCACGCGATCACGGTCGCCGTGACCGTTATCGACGCCTTCCGGCAAGGCCTGGGCGATGGCAACGCGGTGCAGCACATTGAGAATTTCCGAAAGCACGCCATTCCAGTCCGGGCCTTGCTCGGCCAGGTGGCGGACGGCTTCGAGCAACGCCTTGGCATCGCCTTCGATCAGCGCATGCAGGACGTCGTAGACC
>NZ_JBGCUL010000453.1:0-3607 GCF_054177685.1 Pseudomonas sp. P5_A2_2 | reverse complement strand
GGAGTCGAAGGCGCCGCGTTTAGCCAGTCAAAACGCGTTATCGTTAACGACCATCGTCGGAGCGCCGCCCGGAGCCGGCTCGCTCCTACAGGGAGCAACCCGATGAGCTTCGGCAAAACCACTCCGGTCCTGCGCATTTTCAACGAAGCCGAGGCAGTGGGGTTCTACGTCGACTTCCTCGGTTTCAAGATCGATTGGCAGCACCGTTTAGAAGCCAGCTTCCCGTTGTACCTGCAAGTCTCGCGGGGTGAGTGTGTGCTGCACCTGTCCGAACACAACGGCGACAGCACGCCCGGCTCGGCCTTGCGCATCGAGACCGACGAACTGGAAGCCTTCCAGCAGCAATTGCTGGCCAAGGCGTATGCGTTTGCACCTCCACAGATCCAGGCCATGCCCTGGGGTAGCCAGGACATGATCATCAGCGATCCGTTTGGCAATCGGTTGGTGTTTACCAATGCGATTTGTGTTTAAAACCGTTCGCCAGTCGCTCAGGGCTACCCCGGCATGATGTGCCAGCAGCCTGCTCCCACAGGGTCTGGATGCTGTGTACAGTCTTTGTGGACGACACAGATTCATTGTGGGAGCGAGCCTGCTCGCGATTGGATCTATCATTTAGCGCTGACTGAACGTCAGACGCGGAAGTGACTGACCATCATCTGCAACTGATTCCCCAGCCGCGCCAGTTCAACACTCGACGCAGCCGTTTCATCACTCGCAGCAGCAGTCTGTTCGGACACGTCGCGCACGTTGATGATGCTGCGGCTGATCTCTTCGGCCACGGCGCTTTGCTGTTCGGCAGCGGCTGCGATCTGCTGGTTCATCGACTGTATGCTGGACACCGTGCGGGTGATGTTCTCCAGCGACTCGCCGGCCTTGCGGGTCAGGGCCACGCTGCTGTCGGTGAGGGTGCGGCTGTTGTTCATCACCGCCGACACTTGTTGCGTGCCGTTCTGCAGGCCGGCCACCAGGCCTTCGATTTCCTCGGTGGATTTCTGCGTGCGCTGGGCCAGACCGCGGACCTCGTCGGCCACCACGGCAAAACCACGACCGGCTTCACCGGCGCGGGCCGCTTCGATGGCGGCGTTGAGCGCCAGCAGGTTGGTCTGCTCCGCCACGGCCTTGATCACGTCCATGACGCTGCCGATCTTGTCACTTTCCCGTTRCAGCACGCTCATGGCCTCGGTGGAACGTACCACTTCGCTGGCCAGACGCTCGATCTGGGCGATGGCTTCGTTGACCACTCTGTCACCTTCACGGGCTTCGCCATCCGCCGCCGCCGCGGCTTGCGAGGCTTCTTCGGCGTTGCGCGCGACTTCCTGCACGGTGGCGGTCATCTCGTGCATGGCGGTCGCGACCTGATCGGTCTCGACCTTCTGGCTGTTAACCCCGGCACTGGTCTGCTCTGTCACGGCTGACAGCTCTTCGGCGGCGCTGGCGATCTGGGTCACGCCGTCGCGGATGCCGCTGATCAGGTCGCGCAGGGTCACGCCCATGCGCGCAATGCCTTGCTGCAACACGCCGAGTTCGTCGCGGCGGGTAACCAGAACGTTCTGGGACAGGTCACCGCTGGCGATGCGATCGACCACCGCCAGGGTTTCGCGCAGTGGACGGGTAATCTGGCGAGTGATGACCACGGCGGCAATGATGCCCACCAGCAACGCCAGCAATGTGCTGATCAGTTGCAGGGTACGTGCCTGGGCGCTTTCGGCGTCCCGGCGGTCGAGCTGGATCTGATACAGCTGATCGCTCTGGGCCACGATGGCGGCACCCTGGTCGGTCATTTCCTTGCGCGCCTGCACCGCGTCTTTGCTGGCGGCCTTGTAGGCCTGCAAGGCGCTTCGGTAGTTGCCCAGCGCAGCTTCCAGCTGACGCAGGGCGTCTTGTTGGGAATCGGCGAAATGCGCATTCAGCGGTTTCAGGCTGGCAATGGCGGCGTCCAGTTGGCCGACGGCTTTTTGCTCGGTCTCGGCATTGGTACTGGCGGTGTAGCCGCGCACTTCGTAGCGAGCCAGCAGGAACGCTTCCTTGGCCGCAGTGATGGCCTGGAACTGTTCGAAGCGCTGGTCGCTCAGCGGCATTTGCTGCACGCGGGTGTTGATGTCATTGATCAGCGTGTTGGCGGTTTCGGCGCTGGTGCTCATGGCATCACGGGCGCTGTTGCCGGCGCGATAGGCGTTGCGCATCTTGCCCAGGGACGTCTTGTAGGTGTCGATGACGGCGCCCTGTTCTCTGAGCAGTTTGAGGTTTTCCGGGCTCTTGAACTTCTCCTGCAGGGCTTGCTGCTGGGCCGAGAAGGCGTCGAGGGTGGTCTGCACACTCTGCGCGGCGGTTTCGTCGCCATTGGTCAGCATGTATTGCAGGCGAACGACGCGTAACTTGGTCAGGCCGGCGTTGAGCTGGGTGATGTCGCTCATCCAGTTACTGCGGTCGATCAACCCGCCCAGGCTGGTCCAGCCGGTCAGGGCGAGGACGCAGGTCAGTGCCAGGACCAGGCCAAACCCCAGGCCCAGTTTCAGGTTCACGCTGATGTTGCCGAACCAGCTATTCATCACATTCCTCCAGGAACTTGGTACTTCTCTATCGTCGGTTGGCTGGAAGATTGTTTTTTTTGGGGGCCGCCAAGCTGTGTAAGCAGGATGTATCGGCAGCAATCCCGGGAGCTGAAAGGTTTTTGTTCGGCGGATTCTGTAACAAGGTATTTGCAATGCTTTAAGCTTTTTTTCACATGTCTTTCACCCACCGGCAACGCACGTTTCTTTAGTCTTTCGGGATCTAATGAGGTGTTGCGTGCCGGCGAGGCGGCTTGATGTGGAATTGAGACTGAGTTTTTTCGGGATAAAACGCTCGATCGATCTGAACCGCTTCACCCGCTATCGCAACGCGGCGGTGGTGCTGGCCTCGGCGCTGCTGGTCATCCCGCTGACCGTATTTTTGTTGCGTCCGGCCACCGCACCGGACCTGGCCCACGGCAATTTAGCCGGTGCACAGGCTTTGATGACGGGATGGGCCAAGGGCGACATGATCGTGCTGGTGCGTCACGTCGAGCGCTGCGATCACTCCTCGGCACCTTGCCTGGTCGGCAACGATGGCATTACCGAGCGCTCTCGCAGCGTTGCCGAGAGCCTCGGGGCACAGTTCAAACACCTTGGCCTGGACAAGGCCGATATCTACAACAGCCCGATCCTGCGCACGGCACAGACTGCCAACTTCATGTTCAACAAGGTTGGCACGGGGGAAGACTGGCTAATCATTTGCAAGGGCACCATGCTGCGCGACTCCCTGGCGCACAAAGTGGCCGGGCGCAACCTGATTCTTGTCACTCACAGCGAGTGCATGGAGCAACTGGAAAATGACCTCAATTTGCCGGCATCGACGCTGGGTTACGGCGCCTCTCTGTTTATTTCCGCCGAAACCCCGCAGACTCCGCGCATGCTTGGCTTCATCGAAGCTTCCGACTGGAGCTCGGTGACCACTCGTTGAGCTTTTCCTTCATCTTTCTGAATCAGGATTCACAATGCTGACCGCTTCTCGCTACCGCTTTTACTGGGTGAATTTCGGTATTCCGCTGGCCTGCGCGGTCGTGGTGTTTCTGATGTTCGACATGACC
>NZ_JBGCUL010000452.1:0-3611 GCF_054177685.1 Pseudomonas sp. P5_A2_2 | reverse complement strand
CCGATGGCGAACACCAGGAAAGGCACCAGGATTGCCAGCGGGTCGAGGCCGAAGCCGAGCAGCGTGATGGTGCCGAATTGCCAGACCACCGACACCAGCGAACAGCACAGCGGCAGGAAGGTCAACGCCCAGGAGCGGGTGTACCAATAGACCGCCAGCACGGTGAGCAGGAACGCCAGGGCGAAGAAACCCATCACCGACGTGGCGCCAGCGCCGATGTCGCCCATCTGCTTGGCGAAACCGATGATCTGCACCTCGTACTGGTCGTCGCCGTACTTGGCCCGCACTTCATCCTCCAGGCGCTGGCTGAACTCCAGGTAGTTCAGGCGTTGGCCGGTCTGTGGGTCAGGATCGGCCAGCTCGGCCAGCACCATGGCCCCGGAGTAGTCGTTGGCCACCAGGCTACCGACGAAGCCGCCGACCAGGGTGCGCTCACGAATGCCGACGATGGCCTGGTCGCTCAGAGTGGCCACGGTGACGTCGCCCCCCACCACATCCTCGGCCTTCATGCCCTCTTCGGTAATCTGTACCGCGCGGGTGTTCGGGGTCCACAGCGAGGTCACCGTGCGGCGGTCGATGCCGGGCATGAAGAACAGGGTCTGGGTCAGATCGTTAAGCTTGGTCAGCGCCTCCTTGTTCCAGATATCGCCGTGCTTGGCGTGCAGCACCACGATGATGCGATTGGCGCCGAACAGCACGTCGCGGTACTGGTTGAAGGTCTTGATGAACTCGTGCTGCTGCGGCAGCTGCTTGTCGAAGCCGGCAGACATGCGTAGCTGCGCGGCGAAGCCGCCCATCACCAGGGTAATCAAGGCCAGCACGCCGAGGGTGGCAAGACGATGACGGAAGAAGAAGCGCTCGAGGCCGAGCACCAGGGAAGTCAGCATGGTTATGCCTTCCTGAAATTACCAAGCGAACGGAGCAGGGCGGGACTGGCCCGCCTTACGCCGGTGGTCAGAACGAGTAGGAGATGTTGCCGCTGATGAAATCGCGGTCAGTCATCAGGTTGTTGTCGCCGCCGCCCCAGTACTGCACCCACTGCAGGCCACCCTTCCAACGGTCGCGGTAGTTGAACAGCAAGGAGCTGGTCAGCGACTTGCGGCCCTCGACGAACGGCGATGCGTTCGGCGTGGTGCCGTTGACGTCGTGGTAAAAGTCCAGCTGCGGCGTGAGGGTGATACCGCTACCGAACGCATTCGGGTAGTTGATGCCCATCTCGGCGACGTAGCCCCAGGAGGTTTTGTCCGGCAGTGAATAGTCCGGGAGCAGGTATGGCGTCTCGCCCGAGGTGTCCAGATCCGGGTAGTGGGTGACGACCGCCTCGGTCAGCAGGAAGCCGTCGGAGGCGCCCAGGCTCCCGGGAATGAAACMCAGCGGGTCGCTGGCGGAGAAGCTGTAGACGGCATTCACATGTGCCTGCCATTTCTTCTCTTCGACATAGCCCTTGCTGACGCCGTTGTCGTACACGCTGAATTCATTGAACCGGCCGGTGAAGGCCACGCCAAAGGGCACCAGGGGATCAATGCTGACGCTGTCGTTGGGCCGGTAGGACAGCT
Source organism: Pseudomonas sp. P5_A2_2 (assembly GCF_054177685.1). Taxonomy (NCBI): domain Bacteria; kingdom Pseudomonadati; phylum Pseudomonadota; class Gammaproteobacteria; order Pseudomonadales; family Pseudomonadaceae; genus Pseudomonas; species Pseudomonas sp. P5_A2_2. The sequence continues at coordinate 2,055 of NZ_JBGCUL010000452.1, read as the reverse complement.
CCGCGCCGACCGCTACCGGTCCGACCATGGTGTTCATCGACAGGCCGAACAGATTCTTGTCTTCGCCATAGTTGATGAAGTAGTTATCGACCAGCAGGGTATCGGGGGAGCGGGTRGCCGTGTAGCCGACGAAGGGCAACTTGTCATGGTAACGCTGGTAGAACACGCCGAACTCGGTCTCGATCTCCTCCGCCGTCCAGCGCAGGGCGATGCCGTACTGCCCACTGTTTTTCGCTTCATGCCTGCCGGCGTAGGGAATCGCCAGCCCCGTGGCGAACATCTGCTCGTCGCTCAGGCCGCTGATGCCTGGCGCGCCGCAGCGTCCCGTGGGCGTCAGGTCGGCGCAAGTCAGGCCGAGCAAGGGGCTGAAGACATTGTTGACGAAGCTGGTCGAGAGGTAGATCGGCAGATTGCCTTCACCCACCACATCGCTCCCCGAGTAGTAGGTGCCCACCGGGTCGATGCCATAGGCGTTCCACTTGAACTGGTAGTAGGCCTCAACGCTGAGGGTCTCGCTCAGCCCGAGGTTGAACGAAGCCATAGGTGCCGGGATGAACACCTCCTTCAATTGGGTGCCGGGGGTGTGGTAGTTCGCAAGGTTGATGGCGTTGATCTGGTTGATGCCACCGGTCACGAAGATTTCCTCGCCCCAGCTGATCACCTGGTTGCCGACCTTGACCTTGGCTGGCATCTCACCCAGGTCGAAGCTCTTCGCCACCCAGAGGTCGAGCAACTCCAGGCGCTCGGTGGCTTCCCGCTTGGCGTCGTCATCCAGTTCGGTGTTTCGGGTGTCATCCATCTTGAAGTCTTTCGCCCAGGCGACCCGGCCGAGTGCGCTCCAACCCTCACCGAGTTTCAGGCTCAACTCATGGTTGCCCTTGATCACGTGCGAGAAGACATCGTGCTTGTTGTAGTTGAGGTTGCCATCGTCAGCATTGCTGTAGCTGATATCGGCGTTGGCGTAGCCATTCCCTTTGCTCAGATTGTAGAAGCGCCCGGTCTGAGTCTGGGTGCCGTTGTTACAGCCACCGCTGTCGCCGCCGAGGATATGGCAGTCCTGCGGCTCCAGGCGCTGAGCGAAGCCATAGGACAGACTCGAATCCAGGCTGCCGGATATCCCCGCGTCCGAGCCGAAGCGAAACGCGTGGCCCGGCGCGCTCCAGACCAGGCCGCAGGCCGCCATCATCAGCAGGGTCAGGTTGTTTTTGACACGCGGGAAGCCCGGCGCGGCAAGGGCCGCGCCTTTATTTTTGTTATGCATGAGCTTTTCCTCAGGTCGGACTTAACGTTCGCCGCGGCGACGCAGTTCGTCGGAGTTGAACATCTTGTCGTTGACCCGGCCTTCGAGGCCTGCGGTCAGGTCGAGCACCTTGCCTTCCTGGGTAAAGCCGTCGGCGATGTAGCGACGGGCGATCAGGTCATAGCTGACGTACTCGATGGAGGTGCATGCCTGGATCTGTGGATTGGCCCAGACGCTGCCTTCCTGGGCACGCCAAAGATTGCCCTTGGCGTCGAACATATCGACATGCAGCAATGCCCAGCTGTCCTCGTCGAAGTAGAACACCCGCTTGGCCAGGGAGTGGCGCTTGTCAGCTTTCACCGTTGCCTCCACCACCCAGACCCGGTGCTGCTCGTAACGCTGCACATCACGATTGAGGTAGTCCTGACCGATCAACTGCTCATAGTTGTTCGACTTATCGACCAACTTGTAAGAGTTGTACGCAACAATCATTTCCTTTTTGCCGACCAGCTTGTAGTCGTAACGATCGAGCGCACCGGTGTACATATTGATCTGGTCAACGTAGTAGAGGCTGTCCGAGCCAGCAATCGGGTTGTCGTAGGCAAAGGAGGGTGCGCGCCGCACGCGGCGTTGGCCAGGGAAGTAGATCCAGGCATCCTGCGGCTTATCCAACTGCGCATGCACCAGGTACATCTCGCCTGCCCGGGACGAGGGTGAAAGCAGGTCATACATCAGCATGGCTTCGATATTGCCGGTATCTGCCGGGGCTTTTACGGCCGGGTCGTTATAGGGGTACGGCCGGGTCGTTATAGGGG
>NZ_JBGCUL010000451.1:0-3617 GCF_054177685.1 Pseudomonas sp. P5_A2_2 | reverse complement strand
GTCGAGTGGTCCCGGGCGCAGTTGCATGTGCTGACCCATGGCCTGCATTACGCGAGCACCGTGTATGAAGGCGAGCGGGTCTACAACGGCAGGATCTTCAAGCTGCGCGAGCACAGCGAGCGCTTGTACCGCTCGGCGCAAATGATGGATTTTGCCATCCCCTATGCGCTGGCTGAACTGGAGGCGGCCAGCCAGGAACTGCTGCAACGCAACAAGGTGGTCGACGGTTATCTGCGCCCGGTGGCCTGGCGCGGCAGCGAGATGATTTCCACCTCGGCGCGTTTTAACCGTGTGCACGTGGCCATCGCGTGCTGGCAGTGGCCGAGCTATTTCGACCCGGCGGCGCGCATGGCCGGCATCCGCTTGAAAACCGCGGCCTGGCGTCGCCCGCCACCGAGCAGTAGCCCGTTCGAAGCCAAGGCCTCCGGGCATTATCAGATCGCCACGCTGAGCAAGCACGATGCCGAGAACACGGGTTACCACGATGCGCTGATGCTCGACTGGCGCGGCCACATTGCCGAAGCCACCAGCGCCAATGTGTTTTTCGTCAAAGGCCGGACTTTGCACACGCCGACCCCGGACTGCTTTCTCAATGGCATTACCCGGCAGACCGTGATCGAACTGGCCAAAGCGCTGGACTACCAGGTCGTCGAGCGCACGATTTTGCCTACGGAGCTTGGCGACTTCGACGAGTGTTTTCTCACCGGCACCGCCGCCGAAATCACCCCGGTGCAGAGCATCAATGAGCAGCACTATCGACCGGGTGGCGCCTGCCGCGACTTCATCGCTGCGTACACCTCCACCGTCAACGCCGGATAACCCGCCAGGAATCTCACCATGTCAGACCAAGGGATTGTTGCGTCTCAAAATTGCATTTCGCTCGGCCATCGTCACGAAGAGCTGTCGACGTTGGGCTGGACGGTGCTGACTCCGGACGAATTTGCCGATGATGTCGTAGGCACCTTGCTGGAGTTCGGCCCGATCATTCCGCAGTTCAACGGCCAGATGGCCTTTGCCATTACCCGCAAGCCGGGTTACGAAGACTTGCCGTATTCCCAGAGCATGAACGGCATCGGCCCGCACACTGAAGCGCCGGTGTACGGACCGCCACCTCGCTACCTGGCGTTGCATTGCCATAAACAGGCTACGTGCGGTGGCGGGCACACCGGATTGGTGGACGGCTACGAATTTCTCAAGTCCCTCGAACACAGCGAACCGCAACTGCGTGAGTGGCTGAAGGACACGCCGGTAGAGTTTGTCGCCACCGCCAAACCGGGCGAACCGGAACAACGGCGGGTCAAGGAATACATCCTCACGCCTACAGAGGACGGGGATATTTTTCGCTTCAGCTACAACCAGTTTCACTACGGCGACGTGAATCCGTCCAAGCAAGCCTTGCAGCAGTCGCTGGTCACCAACAACACCTCTCCACTGGCCAGGTTTGCCGTGCTCGGCGAAGCGTACTTCGTCGAGCACAACGTTCCGGTGCTGATTCCCGACGGTTGCCTGCTGATTTGGGATAACTGGCGAATGATTCATGCGCGCAGTCGTTACACTGACCCGGCGCGCCACCTGACCCGCTATTGGCTGGCCTGATTTTTCCGTCGACCTTCAATTTTTTGGCGTACCCCTTGGCGGGTACGCGCCTTACAGGTATCGCGTCATGCAAACAGCAATCGAGATCGCCCAGGTCGATCATCAACTGATCGTGCGGCTCAACCAGGCCTGGACCAAGCGCGCCACAGTGTGTTCGCCGGACAGGGGCCAGGTCGAAGAAGTGTTCGACCCGGCGCGCCCGGATTACCCGGAGTGCATGGTGCCGTTTTTCCATCACCCGAAATTCCAGTCCCTGAGCGAAGAGCTCAAAAGCAGCGTGGTGACTTGGGGCTGGATCGGCTACAACCTGCGCACCGTCACTGCTGAAGAACATGTGGTCAACCCGGCACTCAGCGTCATCGCCGATCAGTACCTGGGCAAGGACGACTGGCATTTTCGCGAAGCCATGCAACAGACCCTGATCGACGAGCACTACCACACGCTGATGCACTTGCGGGCCATCGAGCGGACCAGGCTGGATCGGGCGCTGGATCAGGACCTGGACTTGCCACCCTCCGTCACTTACCTGCGCCTTAAAGCCCAGCGTGAAGCTCTGCCCGAGCAATGGCAGCAGGATCTGGCGGCGATCACCTTTGCGGTGGTGGCTGAGATCAGCGTCAACGCCTATCTGGATTTGCTGGCGGACGATCAGACCATCCAGCCGCAAAACCGCCGTGTGGCCGAACTGCACAATCGCGACGAATATGCGCACAGCAAGGTGCTGGCCGAAGTGGCGAAGGTCATGTACGCGAACATGCAGCCGGCCCAGCAGGAATTTTTCGCACGCAACCTGTCGGTGGCGCTGAGTGCTTTTATCGCTCAGGACTACTCCATGTGGGAGGCGATTCTGACGCAGCTTGGGGTCGAGGAGGCGGCGCTGATCATTGCCGACACCCGCGAGAGCAACAAGAACGCGACCATCATGCGTGACTACAGTGGCCTGCATAAGTTGGCTCAAGACCTGGGTATCAGCGAGCAGATCGATTTCGACTTCCGTCCGACCCTCAAAACTAGCGCAGCGGCCTGAATCCGGAGGTGTGTATGTCAGTTCCCGAGTACGAAGTGTTCGCTATCCGTGTCGGCGCCAATGCCCAGCGCACCGCCAGGGAGAATTTTCTTTACGACGCCTGCTGCGGTGATCCGAACGCGCCGATGCCACTGGATTACTACTTCTGGGTCATCCGCAACGCGCAGCAGGTGATCGTGGTCGACACCTGTTTTCAACCGGCCACGGCGCAGCGGCGCAATCGCCAGATGTATCGCCTGCCGGAAGAATCCCTGCGGCAACTGGACATCGATCCGGCGCAGGTCGAGCACCTGATCCTGACCCATTTGCACTGGGATCATGCCGGTAACCTCGGGCTGTTCCCGAAGGCGACCGTGCATCTGCAGGAAGCGGAATTGCGTTTCTGCACCGGGCCGAAAATGGTCCATCGCACGGTGAACAAAACCTACGAGGTCGAGGATGTGATGTCGGCGCTGCCGCCGTTGTTCGAAGGGCGGATGCGTTTGCACACAGGCGTTGTCGAGGTGCTTCCCGGCGTGACCCTGCACCCGGTGGGCGGACATACGCCGGGCAGTCAGGTGGTGCGGGTCAATACCGAGCGTGGCTGGATCGTGCTGGCCTCGGATGCTGCGCACCTGTGGGTCAACATTCGTGAGCGCAGCCCGTTTCCGATTCTCGATGACCTGGYGCAAACCCTCGAAGCCTTCACCGAGATCGACCGCCTGGCCGACGGCGTAGACCACGTCGTCCCCGGCCACGACCCGCTGATCGCCGAGCGGTTCCCGCACTGGAATGACGACCCGCATATCATTTGCCTGCACCAGAATCCGCTCTGAAGATCACCTCTAATCCTGTGGGAGCGAGCCTGCTCGCGATGACGACGGCACATTTAGCATTGATGTGCTTGATACACCGCTATCGCGAGCAAGCTCGCTCCCACAGTTGATTGCTGCTGCACAGAAATTTGTGCTCATCGAAAGTCCCCTGTGGGAGCGAGCTTGCTCGCGATGGCGGT
>NZ_JBGCUL010000450.1:0-3620 GCF_054177685.1 Pseudomonas sp. P5_A2_2 | reverse complement strand
GCCGCAAGCCTTGACTGGCGTTGAGCGGCATAACCGCCAAGGGCCAACTATCATGGCCCGTACCCGAACTCTTCATGGGAGGCGTTTTGTCCTGCCAGCGTTTGAGAGCATTACTTCTTCGTGACAGGATTCGCGAATGCCGCTGAAAGCCAAAACCCGCAGTCGCAGCACAAGAATGGCTGTCACCCTGATCAGTGGATTGCTCCCGGTGCTGCTGGGGGTCGCCATTCTTTACATGCAAGCGGGGCGTGCGCTCAAACAAGGCGCCGAACAAACCGCCGAAGAAGCGATTCGCCAGTTCGACTTGATGCTCGACAACACCGCCCAGGCCGCTCGTGAACTACTGCCGCTGGCCGGCCAAAGTTGCGGCGATGTCAATCTGGCCCTGCGCGAGCAGGTCACTCGCCGCCCATTCGTGCGCTCGACCAGTCTGGTGTGGGACAACAATCTCTATTGCAGTTCTTTGTTCGGCGACTACCAGGAGAAGGTCAACCCCGGTGACTACACCCAGGGCGCCTTATGGCTCATGAGCGGCAATCCGGTGACGCCCGACACCGCCTTGCTGGTCTACCGCCTGAGTGAAGGAAAAAAAGGTGCACTGGCGAATCTCGATGGTCATCACTTGAGCAATATTCTGCGCTTGATCGGCCGCAAGACCTTGCTCTTGCTGCAAGTTGGCCCGGACTGGATAGCCGCCGACGGCAAGGTTCACAGGGAAGCCGCGCCTGACCTGCCCGTTGCACAAAGTCGATTGACCTCCCGGCACTATGCTTTTGCCGTGGAAGCCGGCTTTCCCAAAGGCGAAACCTGGCGATACATGAGCAGCGAATATCCACCGCTTTTCAGTCTGCTGATTTTCTTTGGCGTGATTGCCGGGTCAATCGGTCACTTCCTGCAAAAGCGCTCATCGGCCCCCACCCAGGAAATGCAACGGGCACTGGAAGCTCAAGAGTTCATTCCATATTTCCAGCCTGTGGTGCATGGCGACAACAAACACTGGTCCGGCGCTGAAGTGCTGATGCGCTGGAAACATCCGAAAGAAGGCCTGGTGCGTCCGGATCTGTTCATCCCGTTTGCCGAGCACTCCGGGCTGATCGTACCGATGACCCGCTCGCTCATGCGACAGACCGCCGCCCTGCTCGCGCCGCAATCCGCCGGATTCAACAAGCCGTTCCACATCGGCATCAACATCACCGCCAGCCATTGCCAGGACCTGGAACTGGTCAAAGACTGTCGCGAGTTTCTCGATGCGTTCGAGCCGGGCTCGATCCATCTGGTGCTGGAACTGACCGAACGTGAACTGATCGAGCCCACGGCCATCACCCTGCAACTATTGGAGCAACTTCGCGAACTGGGCGTGAAAATCGCCATCGACGACTTCGGCACGGGCCACTCGAGCCTTGGCTACCTGCGGCAGTTCAATGTCGATTTTCTGAAAATCGACCAGAGTTTTGTCGCCATGATCGGCATCGACACACTCTCCAGCCACATCCTCGACAGCATCATCGAACTGGCGGTCAAACTCGACCTTGCCCTGGTGGCCGAAGGTGTCGAAACCCGTGAACAGAGTGATTACCTGAGTGCTCGTCAGGTCAACTTCCTGCAAGGTTATCTGTTCGGCAAACCCATGCCCGGTGCGGAATTCATTAGTGCATTAAGCAACCATTAACTAGCGGATTTAACCGAGAAAACAACGACTACACGCACCAATTTGAATCAAAACACTACTGCCGTTACATGAAGAAAAAGACAGGATTTACTCTTGGCCAATTAACTACTACAATTTTACATGCCTGCGCAAAATTGACAGGTGAGCCACTATCACCGAGTCGCTACAAGGCTCTTGGCTTATAGCTTTGTTTGCGGTTGGTATCAGCCAAACACACTATTGGAGTAAAGATATTGTCCAGACTCGCTGAATTTCGTGCAGCCGAAAAGGCCCTTCAAGAACAGCTCAAGCAGTTGGAATCCCTGAAGAACGATGCCGGGCTCAAGAAAGAAATCGAATTCGAAGAGAAGCTCCAGGGCTTGATGAAATCCTATGGCAAGAGCCTGCGCGACATCATCGCCATTCTCGATCCCAACCCGGCAAAATCCGGATTGCTGCAGGCAGCAGCACCTAAAACCCGCCGCGCCCGAGTGGTCAAGGTTTATCAGAACCCGCATACCGGCGAGCYGATTGAAACCAAGGGCGGCAACCACCGCGGCCTGAAAGCCTGGAAAGAACAGTACGGTGCAGCCACCGTTGATTCCTGGCTGCGCGGCTAACTCTCGCGGCGACAAAAAAGCCCTGCTTATGCAGGGCTTTTTCATGGGTTATCTAATATGCCAGGGGCGGACACCCGTCAACTACCTGACTGCCACCAACTTTGTGCTTAATCCATTTGGATATCTAAAATTTTCTTCATGCATCGAAAAAGCACTGTCGCTTACTAAAGTTTCAAGCTGTTACGGGCCGCGTCTATTTCATCCTGGCTCGCCTTATAAGCCTCGGCCTGCCCGGCGTAGGAAAGAACATAGGCCTTATCGGCATCCACCGCGGCCACCAATGTTTGAGAAAGCACATGCCTGCCGTTTTGCGTGACGGTACAGGTTGTTTCCAGCGCGGCCAATCGACTCAGCGTAGTCGCATGAATTCGCGTGCAGACACTTTGATACCCGCCCTGAAAGAAGTCTTTTTGAACTGACTTGCGCATCTCCAGCAATACGCCTTCGAGGTTTACCTGGTGATCGCTTTGCACCGGACTCATGGTCAGTTCCATCACCATGAGCGGCGATCCATTCTGGTCATTTTTCACCGCCCGCTGGCGACTCACCCCCGACACCGATTCAGGCACGACTTCGACCTGCCAACCTTCCGGCCAGGTCACTACGGGCGCATCGGCACGCGCAGCGCCAGCCACCGAAAGCACGCTTAACAGAATGAACAGCAGTTTATGGAATCTAATCATTGCACTGGGCACTCACGGATCAAGCCGTAAAGTCTGGGCCCAGGCCGGCCGCCAGGCAATAGCCGACTGCTTGGGTTTGGTGATGTCCGAGCCCTTGCGTATCATTGTCGCCATTCGTTAGCCCACATATTTCCCGGAGGGCCCATGAGCCTGCACGAATTGAACACCTTCCCCGGCGTCACCGCCCAACCGGACGCCGCCACACAGAAGTTTGTCTTCAACCACACCATGCTGCGGGTCAAGGACATCACCAAGTCCCTGGATTTCTACACACGCATTCTGGGCTTTACCCTGGTGGAAAAACGCGACTTCCCGGAAGCCGAGTTCAGCCTGTATTTCCTGGCACTGGTCGACAAAAACCAGATCCCGGCCGATGCGGCCACGCGCACCGAGTGGATGAAATCGATACCCGGCATTCTGGAGCTGACCCACAACCACGGCACCGAGAACGATGCGGATTTCGCCTACCATAACGGCAACACCGACCCCCGCGGTTTCGGCCACATCTGCATCTCGGTACCGGACATCGTCGCCGCCTGCGAGCGCTTTGAAGCACTGGGCTGCGATTTCCAGAAACGCTTGAGCGATGGTCGTATGAAGAGCCTGGCGTTCATCAAGGACCCGGACGCCTACTGGGTCGAGATCATTCAGCCAGCACCGCTCTAAGCT
>NZ_JBGCUL010000449.1:0-3631 GCF_054177685.1 Pseudomonas sp. P5_A2_2 | reverse complement strand
GTACTGTATCGGGTGACAGCGCCATCCAGATCCCCATGGCGCCGAGGAACACGGCGATTGGAATCGCGAGCTTATGCCCACTGGGCAGTACCTTTTCAGCGAACATCAACAGGGTCAGCAACGCCATCCAGGCAGGACTCATGACGCCGACAGCGAACATCACCGCCATCATCGCCCAGCAGCAGCCCACACAGACCATGCCGTGTCGCGCGCCCATCAGAACAGCCCCGAAATCGCCCCCTCGCCAATATTGAGCGAAAAAGGACAGCGGCGAACGGCATCCCGTAAGGCAAACATTTTTCAAGGCCGAGACCTGGAAGATTCCTGCGATAATCAAAACGGCGCCAGCCCAATAGGGACCAGCGCGGTTCCACGCAAGAAACTCGAGGCTGAGGGCACGAATCGCATAATCCAGCAGATAGGCTGCAAGTCCGTAGCCGATCCAGGCGACTGCGTAGCCCGCGATGAAGCAAGCCATGCGCCGCGTTCGTGCGAGCGATTTTCCTCCACGGGACTTCAGCATGGCGGCAAACGCCGCAATGTAGTTGAGTTCTGACGGCAGCATCATTGCTGTCAACATGACGACCCAACCAATAAGGTAGGCGGGTAAGCCGTGTAGCGGGGTTCCTGGCCCCTCATCCATGTCACCCATGACCACCAGCATTTCGAACCAGGCGGCGAGGCTGAGCGCAACGATAACTATCGTCCAGCCCAGGCCCGCTTGACCCCGCCCGAGCGCAGAAGCTGCGGATCGTGAAGCGCAGAGGACCGATTTCATCATGGTGCGTCCGGTCCGTGCCAGTCGAAGGGGATGTGCTTACTCGCTTGGCCGGCCGGGATRTTTTGATCGAATCCAAAGGCCTTCCAACGGCCTGCAACGCTCTTGCCCCAGGTCACGGGCGCGTCGGTGGGACCGACTTCACTGCCGGGTGGATTGAAGCTCTGCAGCAGCTTGGTCGGATCGGAGGTCGGCCCCTTCATGGCCTGGCCACTCGCTTCGACCTTGTCGTCGACGGTCACCCGCCAGTGTTCGAGCGTGCTCTCGATGTCGACTGAAATCTTCGCAAACTCGACACCCCTGAGCTCACGCACGTGCGTTGGTACGAACTGTGTCATCCAGCCGCCGGCCTGGCCGGTGAAAATTGCCGCCAAGGCCGCTCGCTGTGCATCGTCGGCGGCAGCATCGAGGAATACGCCTGCATCCAGCCAAGCGCCGTCCCAAAGGTTGCCGGTGAAGTTTGCGAGCAGGACCACCTTCAGGCCTGCCATGGGCGTCGGGCCGTAGTGACCCTCATTGATTCGGTACGCCCACAGCACTTCGCAATGATTGCCTGTGGGAGGCTGAGCGAATGTGCATGGGCACGGTGAGTTGCACGAACAGACGTCCAGCCATTCACCTGCAATTCGCCACTCTGGAGTTGCGACTGTTGCTACTTCGTTTGTCATCTCCTCCCCCTTTCGTTTGGTGGTGAAGCTTTTGACATGATGATTCGCAGGCATGATAGTGTCTCGTGGCGATATCGACATAAACAGGGTAAATACCGACACATGACCAGACCTCTCCCAATTGAAATCGGCATCGTCATTTTCCCTGGCGTACAGCTTGCGGCCGTGCATGGTTTGATTGATCTATTCGCGGTTGCGGATCGCTTTGCGGCGCAGCACTACAAAGAGGCGGGCGTTTTCCTGCAGGTCAGCCAATGGCAGGTTGAGGGCCACAGTGGCGCACCTGTCAGAGTCGGGGAGAAGGCGAGGGAGGCCGGCGGGTCTCCTACGGTGCTATTGATGCCACCTCGCTTGGGTACGCAAGTCTCGTCGCAGGAAGCTGCACCGTTTGTTGACTGGCTCCTCGGCCATCATCGCGCGGGCACAACGTTGTGTTCTGTCTGCGGAGGGGCTTTCCTGTTGGCTGAAACCGGTCTGCTGGCGGGGCGATCGGTCACCACGCACTGGGACCATGCCGACTTGTTTCGGCAAAGGTTTCCCGACGCGCATCTTGATATCGATCGGCTTGTCATTGATGACGGCGATATCATCAGCGCAGGGGGCCTGATGGCGTGGATTGATCTCGGTTTGAAGTTGGTCGACCGTTTTCTAGGGCCGGTCATCATGGCGGAAACCGCACATTATTTGCTTGTAGATCCGCCCGGCCGAGAGCAGCGCTACTACAGTGCTTTTTCTCCAAACCTTACTCATGGCGACGCCCCGGTTCTGAAAGTCCAGCATTGGCTACAGGCGACAGGTGCGAAAGATACGGCCCTTGCGTCGCTGGTTCTGCGCTCGGGCCTGGAAGAAAGAACTTTCCTGCGACGCTTTCGCAAGGCCACAGGCTTCACCGCCATCGATTATTGCCAGAGGCTGCGAGTTGGCCGTGCCCGTGAGATGCTGCAATTCAGTACATTGCCGATCGAGGCTATTGCGTGGGAAGTTGGTTACAGCGACCCTGGCGCGTTCCGCAAAATTTTTGTCAGGGTTACAGGGCTAACGCCCGGTGAGTATCGGCAACGATTTAGCGTGAACCGAGCCTAGGCCAAGGTTCTATTCTCGACGGTGCTTGCTCATCGTTTTGTTGTCCATTTGATTTTGATCGAACGTTGAGCTCATTCGCATATTTCCATGAGGTTCAGCAAATCTTGTGCGCACTCTTGTGCCGAAAGCGATGGCGACAATCCAGGGCGCAGCGTACCGCCGTAGTCATACACGTAGCTCGTAGTGGTATGAGACAGTGTGTATGTTGACCCGCTGGGGATTTTTTCATAGCGCACATCGAATTCTTTGGCCGTTGCCGCCGTTTCCTCCAAGGTCCCGGAAAGTGCAACAAATGACGAATCAAAACCTTTGGCGTAAGCGTTCTGTGCGGATTCCACGGCCATCCGGCCACCCGAAAGGCAGGCAGCGACGCAGGATTAATTCACTACCATCGACCTCTTTTATCGAAGCAGAGAGGTCGTCGTGGAGCGGTTATCCATGCGTAAGATTCGAGAAGTACTGCATCTCAAATTTGAGGTCGGCCAAATAGCCGAAAATCAGATTCGATGCAGAAGTTCACCTGCGCGTTATTTCTGTGTGGATATGAACACTGCCAAGCTCGTCGGGGCGCTGCAGAGTCTCAATGCATTTGAGCTCGGACTGTCATTGGCGCGGTGGTGGGAAGGGGGGGGCACATCTTGGTTCCTGAAAATGAAATCGCCTGCCGCCTGGTCTGGGCAACAGCCGGATCTGAGTTCCGACTCCGGTAAGTTGGGTAAGCTGCCCGGTTAACGGCTGCTCAAGAATCTTGATCAAGGTTGACTGACTTCCTCAGGGCGTGGTGAAGCAGCCTAACGCTACACACCATGCAGACAAACACTGGGGCTCTTAATGAGGCAAAAGCCTGGCTTCAAAATGCACCTCGATCGCACCATTGCCTATAAACGCTGACGTCGACCCTCATTACCTCGAAAAAGAGATCGATGTAATTGAGAACGCCCCCTAGGTCCCTTTCTGTCTGAAAATGTCCGGAGAGCCGTGAAATCGACGCCTGCCTGGGCGCCGCCAATCCAGAATTGAAGTCATTGGCTGCCGTTCGATTGGGTACAGGAATCCATCGAGATGAGCGTGCGATTTACCGAGCCACTACGCAGCGCAGGGT
>NZ_JBGCUL010000448.1:0-3631 GCF_054177685.1 Pseudomonas sp. P5_A2_2 | reverse complement strand
GCGCGTCCGTTCAACGGCAAGATTCTTCGGCGGCGGCGCATCACTTCCACTGCAGAAAGAGGTGCGCAATTATGCAGATTGCGAAAAATAATTCAACCTGCTTTTATGATTGTTTTGCCCAAGGAGCACCCGATGGACTATCGCCAGCTAGGCCGAACCAATCTGAACGTGAGTGCCCTCTGCCTCGGAACCATGACCTGGGGCGAACAAAACAGCGAGGCAGACGCCTTCGCCCAGATTGAAGGGGCCAAGCGTGCCGGGATCAACTTCATCGACACCGCCGAGATGTACCCGGTGCCCCCCAAGGCCGAAACCTATGCCACCACCGAACGCTACATCGGCAATTACTTCAAAAGCCGCGGCGACCGCACCGACTGGATCCTCGCCAGCAAGATCGCCGGCCCCGGCAACACCATCGACTACATCCGCGATAAAAACCTGCGCCACAACCGCCAGCACATCACCGAAGCGGTGGACGCCAGCCTCCAGCGCCTGCAGACCGATTACATCGACCTCTACCAACTGCACTGGCCGGAACGCAGCACCAACTTTTTCGGACAACTGGGCTACAAGCACAAGATCGAAGCCAACCTGACCCCGCTGGAGGACACCCTCGAAGCACTGGACGAGCAGGTCCGCGCTGGCAAGATCCGCCACATCGGCCTGTCCAACGAGACGCCGTGGGGCACCATGCGCTTCCTGGCCCTGGCCGAAGCCCGTGGCTGGCCACGCGCGGTGTCGATCCAGAATCCGTACAACCTGCTCAATCGCAGCTTCGAAGTCGGCCTGGCGGAAATCGCCATCCGCGAGCAATGCGGCCTGCTCGCCTATTCGCCGCTGGCGTTCGGCTTCCTGTCAGGCAAGTACGAAGGTGGCGCCCGCCCGCCAAAAGGTCGCCTGAGCCTCTACAGCCGCTTCAGCCGCTATTTCAACCCKCAGTCGGAAGCAGCCTGCAGTCGTTACGTGGCGCTGGCTCGCGAGCACGGCCTGGACCCGGCGCAAATGGCCCTGGCGTTCGTGACGCAACAGCCGTTCGTGACCAGCAACATCATTGGCGCGACGACGATGGAGCAACTGGAGAGCAACATCGCCAGTTTCGACCTGAAGCTGTCGGAGGAAGTACTGGAAGGGATCGAGGCGATTCACAAGGATCATCCGAATCCGGCGCCATAACCCCCACTTGTAGGAGCGAGCTTGCTCGCGAAAAACCTGAGCACACCGTTGGGTGTCAGGTTTTCAACGTTATCGTTGACGACCATCGCGAGCGAGCTCGCTCCTACAATGATCTGGCGATGATTTCCTTCATGATTTCATTGGTCCCGGCATAAATCCGCTGCACCCGCGCATCCGCCCATGCCCGCGCGATCGGGTACTCCCACATGAACCCGTAACCACCGTGCAACTGCACGCACTCATCGAGCACCTTGCATTGCAGGTCGGTGCCCCAGTACTTGGCCATCGCCGCCGTCGGCACGTCGAGCTTGCCTTGCAGGTGCAGCTCCAGGCAGCGGTCGACAAAAACCCGGCCGATCTGGATTTCCGTGGCCATCTCCGCCAGCTTGAACCGGGTATTCTGGAAATCCGCGATCGACTTGCCGAACGCCTTGCGCTCGCGGGTGTAGTCCAGCGTCCATTGCAGCGCCGCTTCGGCCGATGCCAGCCCGCCAATGGCCACGGTGAGGCGCTCCTGGGGCAATTCCTGCATCAAGTAGGCAAACCCCATCCCGGCTTGGCCCAGCAGGTTTTCCTTGGGCACACGCACGTCCTGGAAGAACAACTCCGAGGTGTCCTGGGCTTTCATCCCGACTTTTTCCAGACGCTTGCCTTTCTCGAAGCCCGGCGTATTAGCCTCCACCAGAAACAGACTGGTGCCCTTTGCACCGGCCTTCGGATCGGTCTTGGCGACGACGATCACCAGATCGGCCAGATAGCCGTTGGTGATAAAGGTCTTGGAGCCGTTGATCACGTACTCATCGCCATCGAGCACGGCCGTGGTTTTCACCCCTTGCAGATCGGAACCGGCGCCCGGTTCGGTCATGGCGATCGCGGTAACCATCTCGCCGGACACCAGTTTCGGCAGGTATTTATGCTTCAGCGCTTCACTGCCGTAATGCAGGATGTACGGCGCCACGATGTCCGAGTGCAGGGAAAAACCGATGCCGGTCAGGCCCAGTCGCCCCACTTCTTCGATCACCACCGCACTGTAGAGAAAGTCCGCCCCCAGGCCGCCGTACTCTTCCGGCAAGTGCGAGCAAAGCATCCCCGCCTCCCCTGCCTTGTTCCACAGTTTGCGGTCGATATAGCCCTGTTTTTCCCATTGCCCATGGAACGGCACCGCCTCCTTTTCGAGGAACGTCCGCACGCTGTCGCGGAAAAGCTCGTGCTCGGAACTGAACAGGGTTCTGGGGATCATGCGGCACCTTTTCTTTGTTTTTAGAAGGAGTTGACCTTCAGAGACTATGCCTCGCTTCCGATACAGGACACTGGACACATCCGACAAAAAATAAGACGATCCAGCCGTCTGGTGACCACTTCCCCCTATAAAAATAAAGTTGAATTATGTCTAAGCAAGCCTCCACGCCCCTGCGGCGCGTCAGCATCCTGGCCATCGACCGGGTTTTCGCTTCCACCCTCATGCAAGCCAAGGATTTCTTCCACCTCGCCAGCCTGCGCTACGGCAAACAGCTGGGCCAGGGCCTGACACCGGCGTTCGAAACCCGTCTGGTCAGCCCCGATGGCAAACCGGTCAACACCTTCAGCGATGTGCTGATTCCGGTGGATGGCGGGCTGGAAAACGCCGACATCATCGTTCTTCCCGCGTTCTGGGACGATTTCGAGAGCCTTTGCAAACGTTACCCGCAAGTCTTGCCCTGGTTGCGCCAGCAGCATGCGCGCGGTGCCGTACTGTGCGGCGAGGCCACCGGTGTTTTCTGGCTGGCCGAAGCCGGATTGCTCAATGGCAAGGAAGCGACTACCTACTGGCGCTTCTTCAATGCCTTCGCCGAACGCTTTCCTCAGGTCCAGCTCAATCAGGACAAGCACCTGACCGACGCCGATAACCTGTACTGCGCCGGCGGTACCACCTCGGCATGCGATCTGTACATTTACCTGATTGAGCGCTTCTGCGGCGCCAATGTGTCCCAGGCCGTAGCGCGGGACATTCTGTATGAGGTGCAGCGCAGCTACGCGCCTGGACGCATCGGGTTTGGCGGTCAGAAGCTGCACCAGGACGTCATCATCCTGCAGATCCAGCACTGGCTCGAAGAACACTTCGCCGACAAGTTCCGCTTCGAAGACGTCGCCCGCGAACACGGCATGAGCATCCGCAACTTCATGCGCCGCTTCCAGACCGCCACCGGCGACAAGCCACTGCATTACCTGCAACGCCTGCGCATCGAAACCGCCAAGGGCTTGTTGTCCGGCAGCCGCAAGAGCATCAAGACCATCAGCTATGAAGTCGGCTATGACGATGCGAGCTTCTTTGCGCGGCTGTTCCGCCAGCACACGGAATTGTCACCGAACCAGTATCGGCAGCAGTTTCAGCAGGCGGCGTAATCACAGGCATACAAATACCCCCTGTGGGAGCGAGCTTGCTCGCGATAGCGGCGCATCAGTCACATCGATACTGAAT